>MTLR01000193.1 GCA_002010925.1 Candidatus Bathyarchaeota archaeon JdFR-04 | reverse complement strand
CGAAGGGCAGTTGGGGTTGAGCTAGCAATATGGCCGCTCCGGCTGTGGCTTGTTCGTAAAGTTTTTTCGGGTCGTAAAATACTATGTCATCGACGTTCATTACATAAAATTTGTCTGTGTTAATAAGCGGAAGGGCTCTTTTGACTGCTCCTCCGGTGCCAAGTTTTGTTCGTTCTATACACGGTTGAACGTTAGGGTTTGTGAAAAAGGTTGACTCTGGAAAGGACCGGTTAGCGGCGAGAATTATATTAGTGAAATCATGCTTAAGTAGCCATCTGATTTGTCTATCTAGGAGGGTTTCCTGTTTTGAAACTTTTAGTAAAGGTTTCGGAGTCCATGTGTCCGGTTTAAGCCTCCACCCTTCGCCTCCACATAGGATTATAGCTTCATATTCCAATAGAGACTCACTCCTACGTTTTTAGTTTTTATTTCACGTTATTATTAATTGTATGCATGCATTCATCATCTAAGGCTTACTCTTTCACCTGTTACTAGGTATATCACGGATTCTCCGATATAGCATGCGTGATCAGCTATCCTCTCAAGGTGCCTAATGAAAAGGAGGTTTGAGACGACGCATTTGGTTGTTGCGGGAGCTTGTTCAACCAGCTTGTCAATGTGGTCATAGTACATGGCGTCAACTTCTCTCTCCATGGAGGAAAGCTTTTTGGCGAGTTCTACATCATTTCTCTTTATGATCTCGATGCTAGTGTGAACCATTTCTAGCACTTTTGTGCATATTGTTCCCAACGGAACCCATGCGAATTCACATTCTTCCGCTTTTACGTTAAGCCTTTTACAGATGAAGGTTATGTCCCATGAGTACCGTCCATATCTTGCCAGGTCATAGGCGATCTTCATGTAGGATTTAATGGTTCTTAGGTCGGACGCTACTGGTTGGTATCTTGCAATTAGCTCTATTGCTTTTTCTTCTACCTCTTCGCCTAGGGAAACTAAAGTTTCGGACCATACTCGAACTTTTTTATGGGCATTTACTCCTTTCATGTAACAATCGAAGGACAGTGAAACTGTTTTTTCCGCTAGGTCTCCCATCTTGAATAAAAGCTTCGAAAGTTGTTCTAGTCCTAGGTCTATGAGGCGACTCATTTTTTCACCTATCCAAACTTTCCTGTGATGTATTTTTCGGTTAACGGGTTTTGTGGATTCTCAAATATCTGTCTGGTTTCCCCATATTCGATGAGTTTGCCTGAATATAAGAAGGCAGCGTAGTCTGAAACCCTTGCAGCCTGTTGCATATTATGTGTAACGATAATTACGGTGTAGTTTTCAGCTAGTTTCCGTATGAGGGTTTCTATCTTTGCGGTAGCTGAAGGGTCAAGAGCACTACAAGGCTCGTCCAAGAGGAGGATTTCAGGTTTTATTGCAAGAGCCCTTGCAATGCATAGTCTTTGTTGTTGCCCGCCTGAAAGGTCGAGGGCAGAGTCCTTTAGTCTGTCTTTAACCTCATCCCATAAGGCAGCCTCTTTCAAGCTGTGTTCCACTATGTGTTGAAGAGCTTTAGGGTCTGTTACGCCGTGGATTCGGGGAGCGAACGCTACGTTGTCGAAGATTGATTTTGGGAAAGGATTAGGCTTTTGGAAAACCATTCCAACTTTTCGTCTCAATTCGTAAACATCTATTTCTTTGTCGTAAATGTTTTTGCCATCTATATAAATTTCCCCGGTTGTTCGGCTACCATCTATAAGCTCGTTCATCCTATTAATGGCTCTAATGAAAGTTGTTTTTCCACAGCCTGATGGCCCCATGACAGCGGTAACGGTGTTTCTTTTAATTTTTAGGCTTATCTCTTTTAGAACGTGATTTTTTCCGAACCAGACGTTGAGATCTCTCACGTCNATTTTCACGTTGCCAATCATAGACGCTTCATCCTATCTTACTCTTTTTTGGTAACGATAGCGAATGTAAATCGCTACGGAATTCATGCTTAAGAGAACGGCAAGGAGCACTATTATTCCTGCGGCTGCTAAACTATGAAATTCGCGTATGGGGTTACTTACCCAATTATAGATTTGTATTGGCATGACAGTGAAACGGTCCAGAGGGCTTGTGGGAGGGAAATTGATGTAAGCTAGGGCGGCTAAGGCTATCATGGGTGCTGCTTCGCCCATGGCTCGAGACAGAGCCAGAATGGTGCCAGTTAAGATTCCCGGAAGGGCCGATGGGAATACAATCTCACGGGTTACCTGCCATCGTGTGGCTCCAAGCGCGTAGGCGCCTTCTCGGTAAGCTCGCGGAACGCTTCGTATAGCTTCCCGAGACGCAACGATTACAATGGGTAGAATGAGCAGAGTCATTGTAAGGGCTCCGGCTAGGATGCTCCTTCCCAAAGCTAGGGATTCCACAAACAGACCTATGCCTAAGAGGCCATAAACGATGGAGGGGACTCCGGCTAGGTTAGAGATGTTCACGTTGATGAATAGGGTAAACCAGTTTTTAGGTGCGTATTCCTCGAGGTATAGTGCTGCGGCGACTCCTATGGGGAAGGAGAAAAGGGTTGTGAGTCCCACTATCCAGACGCTGCCGATGAGGGCTGCTTTGATTCCGGCTTTCTCTGGATGATGTGAAGGAAAGCTATTAATAAACTGGAGGTCAAGCCATGGAAGCCCATCTGTGAAGGCGTCTAACAGCAGGATTATTAAACCCGCGATGCTTAGTAACGTGGCAATTAAACATACAACGAAAAGCACATGTTCCTTAACTTTTCTACCAGGAATCATTAATACTCCCTCCAATATCGTTTTGCCATCCAGTATCCAACAAGGTTTACCGCGAAAACTATTAGGAACAAAGTTAGTCCTACTGAGAAAATCGTTCGGTATTCAAGACTTCCAAATGGAGCCTCTCCAAGACTTATTTGGGTTATATATGCGGTCATTGTTTGAATTCCTTCAAGCGGGTTAATGGTAAGTTTAGGCGTTGAACCTGCTGCTATGCTTACAATCATGGTTTCGCCGATAGCTCTTGACATGGCCAAGATTATGGAAGCTACTATGCCGGAGAAAGCCGAAGGCAACACTACACGCAAAGCAACCTCATGTTTCCTTGCACCTAAACCATAGGCAGCTTCACGAAGTGACCGAGGAACCGCCAACATGGCGTCCTCGCTAAGCGAAGAAACCATAGGGGTAATCATTATGCCCATAACTAGCCCGGCGCTTAAAGCGTTAAAAATGCTGGTTTCAGGAAAGATTTTTTGAAGAATAGGAGTAACAAAGGTGAGAGCGAAATATCCATATACAACTGTAGGTACGCCGACCATGATCTCAAGGACAGGCTTTAT
>MTLR01000072.1 GCA_002010925.1 Candidatus Bathyarchaeota archaeon JdFR-04 | reverse complement strand
AACAGACGAATTAAAATCCTTGTGGATGGCGAGGAAGACCTTTTGGCGATGCCAGCCGTCTTGGGTGCACCCGAATCCTCCTTTGTGATTTATGGTCAACCCTATGAGGGTATAGTTGTTGTTAGAGTTACGGCGGAAATGAAGCGTTTAGTTAGGAATTTGCTTGGCGAAATGGAAGTTGTTAATTCGAAAAATTAAAGTAAAGGATAAACGTTCTGTTGGTCAGCATTAGCTAGGGAGAGACTAAATGAAAGTTAAGGTAATTTCAGAAAAGGAGAACGTGTTACTCAAACGGAAAGAGGTTGTCTTTGAAGTGGATCATAATGAAACCGGAGGCACCCCTCCGAGAACGGAAGTGAAAAAAGCCTTAGCCGACCTATTAGGGGTAAACCATGACTTGGTTTTCATTAAAAAATATGAAACCAAAACCGGAACCCTTACCGCTCTGGGACGTGCTAATATATACCTAACACTAGAACAAGCTAAAAAGATAGAACCTGAATACATAATTAAACGTAACCTCCCGCCCACTCCACCGCCAGAAGAAAAAGAAGCAAAAGAACCAGCAAAGGAAGCGGTAATGGAGGAAAAAAGAGAGCTAGAGAAAGGGGAAACAGTAGAAAACGCTAAGGAGGAGCAACATAATGAGTGAAGAGGAACAGCCAAAGAAAAAGAAGAAAGAAAAAGGCGTTTACGTTCATTATAAAATTACTGAGGAAGGGTTGTTTCGAGCACGCATATTTTGTGAAAGATGTGGCCCAGGTTACTTTATGGCTGACCATGGTGATCGTTATACCTGCGGGCATTGTGGCTTTACACGTTATAAGCCCACTAAAGCTGAAGAGGAGTAAGTTTATATCTTCAAGCAGTAACATATTATCCAGATGAGCATCATGATTCGGGTTAATGTTTTCATAAATAACTTGTCCGCTGAGCGTTTTCTTGACGTTGGAAAATCCTTGGGGCAGTTGCAAATTCACACGAATTTGAATGTAGTTGGAATTGAAAAGAAGGATGAAAATCTATTGGAAGTTCCCTTTATTTTCACGGTTACCTATTCGCCGAGCGTGGCACAGATTAACGTCAAAGGGAAAGCTCACATAACCGGAAATGAAAAAGAGCTTAAAAAAATTCATGAAGCTTACGTTCATAAGAAGCCTCCGCCACCGGTCATTATTCAATCCATTATGAGTGTGGCTTTTGTTGAGTCAATTTTGATATCTAAAACGATAAACGTGCCTCCACCAATTCCGCTTCCGCAGATTGGAGCACTAAGTAAAACCAAAAAGCCGTCTGACACTTGGTATAGAGCTTAATATAACCCCCTATTTGAGTGGGACATACATCGATGAACGGGAGGCTCCTATTCCAGGAGTTCCATGTTTTACTGGCTTGTTGGAAATCGCGAACTCCCCTAAATAATGTCCAATCATTTCCGGCTTTATCTCTACCGGGATAAATTCCTTTCCGTTGTGAACAAGAACAGTTACTCCTACCATTTCGGGCAAAATTACCATATCCCGAACATGTGTTTTAACGACAACTTTTTTCCCTTGTCTCATTACCTCTCTAGCTTTTCTTATATTTGTTAGCAGTTTCCTTTGTTCTGGCGGAAGTCCCCGGTGTAGGCTTCGGCGTTGACGGGCAGGAAGTAATGTAATGAACTCGTCCATGGACATGGATTGTAGCTGTTCTAATGTATGACCGCGGTAAAGGAATTTTCTCGGCATTTTCCGGTTCACCAATCATTAATGAAACAATGATGTTTCTTAAACCTTTCTTATAGTTTCCCGCCTAACCCTTTAGGCTCTTCTTCTTTTTCGCTTTTTGCCTGCGCTTCTTGCTGCTATTAATCCAACCTTCTGTCCAGGTGGGGCTCCACGTGATACGGTTGTAACCTTTCGAGCACTCCTTTTACTGCTGCCATAAGGGTGCACCGCTGCTATCATGGCTCTTCCCCTTGTCCTCGGGTATTTTCTGCCACGGGCTTTCATCAAGTGGTATTTGGCTCCGGCTTTTAAGAAGGGCTTGTCTGTCCTTCCAGCTCCTGAGATTACTCCTATTGTGGCTTTACATAAATCGTTAATGTAATGAGTTTTTCCTGATGGAAGCTTAACAATTGTGCCTTCTGCAGTGTGGGCCACTACTGCAGCGTAAGCTCCCGAAGAACGTGCAAGTTTTCCTCCATCCCCGGGACGAAGTTCAATGTTGGATATCATTGTTCCTTCAGGTATTTTCCCCATGGGGAGTATGTTCCCAATTTCGACGTTTGCGTTAGCTCCCATTTCTATAGGTTGTCCAACGAACACTCCTTCAGGAGCTACTGTGTAGAATTTCTGTCCGTCCTCCAGTCTTATTAGTGCTAAGGGGGCACCTCTTCCGGGATCATGAACGAGTTCTTCTACCACCCCTTTGACCTTGTCATTTAACATGTCCCTAGGTAAGTGAGGGTACTTAGCCGGAGCTACCCTTTTATGGGTGGCTGCTCGGAATGTGGGAGCACCTCGTCCTCGTCTTTGAACACGTATTCTCTTTCCCATTAGTTTGTCACTTCCTAACTTAGAGTATTCCAAGTTTTATGGCTACATCTGTTGCTTTATATTCTGGGCGAAGCTTAACAAAGGCTTTCTTTTCTCCTTTAGGGGTAATTAATAAATTAACCTTTTCTACTTCAACCTCGTAGAGCTCTTCCACAGCTTGCTTTATGTCGGTTTTCGTTGCCTTTAGGTTTACTATGAAAACTAGTTTGTTCTCTTTTTCAATTAGACGGCTGGAAACTTCAGTCATCACTGGATATAGGATAACTTCGTAAGCGTCCATCAGTCTTTCACTTCTCCAGCACCAAACAATTCGTTTAGCCTTTGTATGGATGAGCTAGTCCATATAGTAAGCCTTCCAGGATGGGTTCCGGGAGCTAAGAGCTCAGCGTTTAAGTTTTGCACCTTAACTACATCCACCCCTGGAAGGTTCCTAGCTGCTTCTGCGACTCCTTCATTTTCATTTACCACTATCAACGGGCCAACTGCCTGTTTTATTCTACGCCCTCTACGTTTTCCTTTTCCAGCACGGACTTTTCTGCTGTCTTTTACACGCAGAATATCTGGCATCACTCCGAGCTGAAGAAGAACTTCCAAAACTTCCCTGCTTTTCTTAAGTCTTTGGAATTCATCCGTTACTATTAAGGGAAGATCTGGAACTTCATCGATAACATGTCCCCTTTTAGCAACGAGGTTTTTGTCGGCTGTTGCGGCTATTGCTGAACGGATGGCTAGTAGCCTTTCCTTTTTCGGGATTTTCTTCCTAATTTTCTTCTCAGATACTGGCGGGTGGGCGG
>MTLR01000017.1 GCA_002010925.1 Candidatus Bathyarchaeota archaeon JdFR-04 | reverse complement strand
TGATACTGTTCCGGTTGATGGGGTGTAGATTATTTCGAGTTCTATTATTGCTAGGATGCCGTCGCCTGTGAAGGGGTCGCCGGTTAGTAGGCTGTCGCCGACGAGGACACTTTCCATAACGCCGTCACCATCCTCATCGTAGAAGGCGACTGGCGGCTGAACTGTTGATTGACCTGTGAATATCCAGTTGGAGTCCCATATGGGAAGCCAAGCTTTAGTTATGTTAAGTAGGGTGTCGTTCACATCTAATTTCACTTGGTACGCCCACAGGTTGGAAACGTTGTAGAGCCATACAGTCGCGTTGAAACGTGTACCTACTGATTTTGCATAAAACATGAAGGATGTGTCTTGTGTTTTTGGATTTAGAACTGATAGGGTAGTAGGTTGCTGGGATTGAACTATGGTAGATAGCGTAGCAAGTACGTTAAGTATTAGTATTAATGAGAGGATTACAGATTTATGTGAGAATTTACTTCCCTCCAAGATTTTTTAATGTTTTAATTTCTTAAACTTTATTAAGGTTTTGGGAAAAAAGAGGGAACGTTCAGCTTCTGAATTTTTTGAGGTAGAGCACTATTCCCGCTATAATTATTACAGCTATTACGGCGGCGATTATGTAAAGCTTTATATCCATGCCTGGGGCTATTCCTTCCGCGGTTATTCGGACGAGTATTTCTTTGCTTTCAGCAGGCAGATTGACGGCGTCGCCGGCCCATTTTGATTTGAGTTTGAATTCACCGGTTTGGTTGGTTGTCCATACGTAAGTGTATTTTCCGTCTGTGCCTGTTGTGACAGTGGCGAGGGTTTTCCATTCGGCGCCTGTTTCGTTACGTCTGTATAGTATTTCTACTGGAACGTCCCTTTTGGTGGGTTCTATTTCACCGCTGATCGTTATGTTTTTTCCTATGGTTACTCTTTCAGGGTCAGCGTTTATGGTAATGGTGCTGGGGTCTCTCCCTATTCCGTGTACTATGACTGTGGCGTTGCCAACCTCGTAGGGCATCTCTCCCAGTGTGCTGTTGAGGAGGTACGTTTCTGCTTTTGTGAAGTTTAGTGGGGATTGGCCTGCGCGTATGGCTCCTTCGAATTCTATTTTGCATAAGGTTCCGTCACCACTGAAAGTTGATCCACTGAGTATTGCTGCACCGTATTGGACATATGCGCTTTCTGCTTTGATTTCAAATCTGCCGTCTCCTAAGTCCTTTAGGATGAGGATTTCGTAAAATTGTTTTCTCTCCTTCCCTATGAGGAATTCAACTATATCCTTTTGGGAGAGTTCGCCGTTGTAGTCTCTGTCGATCCATCCAACAAGTTTGTAGGTGGTTTTTGGGGCGCCTTCCACTATGTAGTCCCATACGCTGCCTAGTGGATTGGTGAGGTTAAGGCCGCTTTGACTTATTAGCTTGGCAGAGATATATTCGATCATAACCGTTAAATTTGTAAAGTCGTTGTTTTGGAAAACGTGTCCTTCTGGATACGATACTTTGGAGGCGTTACCTAGTATTGAGTGAAGATACCATATGGTCACTTGCCAAGCGAATAGATCGGTAACATTTGAAACTTCAACCGTTATTGTAAATGGTTCCGTACGGTTCTCTACCGTGTATTCAACGCCTTCTTGGCCTACTTCTATATGTTCTGGTGTTATGGTGATCTTAGCCGGGTTTTGGGACTGGGCCTGAGTGTTTGCGGGGGGAATTATGACTATGAGGTTTGCCAGCGCTAGCATCATCGTTAGGGTTATTAAAAAGCCCATTTGGGTGATGTGTTTCTGCATTTGTTTCCTTCTCCTTCTTTTCCCTTCCCTTTTTCTTCTATATAAGCATAGATGTTATTTTAGGTTTAGCATTTTGTTCTTCTTGTCTTTCATGTTTATTCTTTGTTTTTCACGTTTGAGTAGTAATGCTATTGATATGCCGAGTGCTAAGAGGAGTATGGCTAGAGTCAAGCGGAGGATGATGATTGATTGCATTGGTTCTTCAACGACTACTGTGCATGTCGGGCTTATTGATGGGTTGGTTTTTTCGTCGCCTTTCCATTCTGCAAATAAAATGTAGGTTCCAGCGGTTGGAGGTTTCCATTGGTGGTGAAATTTTCCTTCAAGGTTGGTTTTTACGGACGTTATTTTAACCCATTCATGAACTTCCTCGGTTTTGTAGTAAATGTTAATTTTGGCTCCGTGTTTTTCTGGGGTCAGTGTTCCTGTTAGTGAGATGGTTAGTCCTTTTTGGATGGATGCCTTGTCTATATTTAGTGTTAGAGCACTGCTTGGTTTTGAGTCGACGATTTTTATTATTATGATGTTTAGGTTAGAGTCTAAGAGGAAGGTGCCTTTTTCGACTCCAATGGGTGTGGAAAGGTTGAGTTGGGAAAGCCCCGTTGATATTGCAGTGAAGTTTATTTGGCATAGGGTTCCTGAGCCTGTAAAGCTTTCTTCTGCTAACAGGGATGCGCCGAATTTTATGTAGGAGTCTTTACGTGAGATTTTTGGGGATACTTCTAGGAATTTTTTGTTGGCGAACACGTGGTTTTTGGGATACCAAACTCCTTGTTCGGAGATGTTTAGAATTTTGGGGTTGAAGTGAAGTTTTATTTGCCAAGCAAAGAGATCTTCAATGTTCTCCACTGTGATGTTCACGAGGGGTAGAGGAGAGTTTAAGTCTGTGATAGCAAGTTTAGGGGGAGAAACCTTCAGCACAGGTGTTGCTTTTTTCTCTGTGTTGTTTCCCTTTGTAAACTGTAAATTGGTTTGGGGAGGAGAAAGGAGTAAGAGTAAAGTTAATATTAAAGAAAGTGTATTTTCGAATCTCTTTCTAGAAGGGAGGTTGAACCTCATTGTTTAATCTATTTCTTATATGAAGGAAACTTTTAAGCATTGAGAAAAAGTAGAGGGGGTTAACATGATTCGCCGTAGTTTGACGCTGCTATGGCGAGGTCTAGGATGTCGACTTTTTGGTCTCTGTTGAGGTCGGCGTCTGGGTTCCATCTTTCGTGGCCCGGATAGCTTCCAAAAGCCATCGCGATGGTGGCTATATCCAATATATCTACTTTTCCGTCACCGTTAACGTCGCCCCAGATTTTTATTTTTACGTATCCGTTAGCGAGATAATTGTCTGTAAGATCGAATTCGTATGGTACTGGGGAAGCCTCAGCACTGATTGTGTAGTTGTTGCAGGGTTCTAATTCTGATGTATCCCATAGGAATGTTAGGGTTACTTCTTCGCCGGCCGGTAAATCTACAACGGTTTGTATGGCTATTGATGTGTTGTTGTAGTAGGCTGTTACATCGAAGGTTTCGGAAACATTTCCTTCGTTTTTTACTATTACGGTTATGT
>MTLR01000118.1 GCA_002010925.1 Candidatus Bathyarchaeota archaeon JdFR-04 | reverse complement strand
AGGTGAGGTGAGAAAAATGGCGGTCTACAAGCTTAAAACTCCGATTTCAGAGGAGGAAATACGGGAGTTACACGTTAATGATGTGGTATATATTTCTGGAACTTTGGTTACCGCTCGAGATCAAGCCCATCGAAGAGCTCTAGAATTCTACAAGCAAGGGAAGCCGCTACCAATAAGCCTGGAAGGACTAGCGGTTTTCCATTGTGGTCCCTTGGTGCGTAAAGAAAATGATAAATGGGTCATCGTTTCAGCTGGTCCGACCACAAGTACTAGGATGGAGGTTTTTGAGGAGGAGTTTATCGAGAAGTTTAAAGTTCGAGTGATAATAGGTAAAGGTGGTATGGGCGCTAGAACAACCAAGGCTATGAAAAAATATGGTGCAGTTTACGGAGCTTTCACTGGTGGCGCAGGTGTCCTAGCGGCTCAAGCGATTAGCAGGGTTCAAAGGGTTGAATGGTTCGACTTGGGCATGCCTGAGGCGTTATGGATATTAGAAGTTGAGGAGTTCGGTCCTCTAACTGTGGCTATTGATTCGCATGGAAATAACCTATTCGCTGAAGTAGATAAACGTGTGGAAACAAATAAGCAGGACATCTACCGAAGGCTCAGGGTTTAGCACGTTTTAGGGCTAGGAACCCTTTTCTCTATTTCTCTTATTGGAGTAGACATTGCACCATTTCTGTGCATAAAAGACATTCTTCCGGTATAGGAGTATTTTTAGGTCTTTCTTTAAGGTAACCTAAATAGTGAGAGCAGCCTTCCATCATTTTTTGGGGTTTTGAGTTTTCCTTCTGCTTATTTTTTACCGGGGGAGTGCTTTTTTGTTTTCGCGGTTTTATTTCTGTTAGGCAGTATGGACAGGCGTAGTATGTTTTTTCTCCTTTTTCTGACTTCATTGTTGCTTTTAAGGGCTTGGTGAAAGTTCTAGCGCATTCTTCGTTGGGGCATTGAACTGATTCCCCCTCGATTGAATAGACTTCTAGGGTCGGGGTTTTAAGCATGGAAATACGCGCCACCTAATCAAGTATATCGAATAGTAATATATAATAAACCTTTTTGTCTACCCGTAAAACACAGAAACACAATCTGCTTCAGCCTAAGATCCTAACCAGAAAAGTCCAAATCAAATCTCCAACGAACAGCCCGGTCAAAAAACCTAACAAAATAAAAATCATCAGCGGCAAACCAGGCGTAGCCCAAACATAGCTCTTTTCACACGCTTCACCAGTAAACTTTAGGATTCTACCTAAAATCTCTTCTCTCTTCTCATCATTCGGGAAAATAAGTAATTTCCGCCTTAAACAACCAGACGTTTTGTCTTCTTCAACGTCCTCTAAAGGATAAAGAAATTTCTTATCCTTTAGTTTGTTTAGGGGGATCTTGTAACCGCATAGAATCGCCAATAACTTTCGCGTAAAAGTTTCCCTCTCAAACCCCTCGAAAAGATCACATTTTGTTCGAAGCTTCCACCAGAGGTTTCTAAATAGAGCATAGAAAACGCTTAAAGCAGCCATCAAAACGGCGTTAAAGAAAATCATTACCGGAAAAAAGGTAGAAAAAGGAGATGCTTCGGGGAAAAAAGGCTGGAAAAGCCTTTCAGGATATGCTGGAAGCGTCAAAGCTATGCAAATTAAGCCTTTTGCGTCGGCTCCTCCGAAGGCTCCCGCATAGAATAGAAGTATGGCAAAGATGGAAGTGATGAACACGGAAAATGCGTATATTTGCAGAGCGCTTCTGGCTTCGAATAATATAAACTGTGTTAAGGTTAAGGTTGTCCCTATGGGGGCAAACCAGATCCAAACCATGTTGCTTACCTCACGCTTTCGATAGTCACAGATCGAAGCGTAAGCTAAAAACGCGAAACAAAGCAAGACCCTAACTGCTTCTAAAGCCTCAACGTAATCCATAACTGAGCACTTTCCATAATCATTAGAATGGGTAAACGTAAAAACTTTAGTAATCAATAGAGTACTATTTGGTTCTTGGTTTTTCTTTCATTTTGTTTCTCTTGTTTAAAGGGATATAATAGGGGAAAGGGTTAGTCAGCTTTGAAAGAGCGAGTTGTTGGTTCTCCTTCTTTTGGAACTACCTTGAAGTAGTATCGCACTCCTGACGACCAAGTATCGTTGAAAGCGTTGGGCCAAGTAACAGTTATATCTAAAGTTCCGCCATCGCCTGATATTGTTTTGCCAGATCCTAAATCAGAGCTTGACGTTACCTTAACGAGATTCTCTGAACTTTGACCGATGTATATATCTATAATTGTTCCGTCCGAAGTCCCCTTGTTTCGCACACTTATTTTTGTTCTATTTTTGGCACTATTTGTTGGGGATCCATAAAATTGGACATTGTCGATTTCAAGGAATACCTCTGCTCGTGAAGTTGTGGTTCCTATATACATCATTATCCACGCATAAGTCACAACTATTGCTGCCACAGCGATTACTATGAGCAACAAAGTCGCCAGTATAGGTGAAATTCCCCGTTTGGACTTTAACCATTTTACACGCAACACATCACACCTCTTGTTAACTCTAAATCACTCAGCATAGCATACTTAAACTGTATGAAGGCACAATATGTATCAGAAATCAAGAAAACTAAAGGAAAGAAGACGACTAGCTCTCTAAAACCTCAAAAACGAAAGGTGCAACTGAACTCTTTGGATCTAACTTAACCCCAAGTAATCCTTCTAAAAAACCAGCCCAAACCTCGTGCTTATCGATAAAAGGAGCTTTAATAATAATGTATTTATCCCGTATGTAAAAGTCGCCAAACCCTTGAACTCGTAGTCGTTTAAAGATTTCCTTCCAGTGCTCTCTGTTGTCAGCTCTCAAATTTAAGCTAGCTTCCAGAGAAACCTTAGCTGCTTCTCCTGCCTTGCGTCCTACATCCCTCCATTTTTCTGGGGGTATATGCTCTAAAAGGATGTTTATGAACTCCACATTAACGAAGGCTATGCGGCTTATGCCACAATAGTATTCTCCGGGAAAGCGCCAGTCATAAATCATCATGCTTCGATAAACGTCAAGCATCTTGGATATGAGCGGCTTTATTCCCGGTTCTTTTCCTTCGCGGATTAGGGAATCTATGTATTTTCGCTCTTCCTCATCAAGTACAATAGTGGTTCTTTTAACAGTCTTCTTTCTTTCCATTGATATCACAGTTGCATACAAGTTATATCTTGTTGCATAATTTATATGCCTTGTGCATTGTAAGACCTTAAACCATCCCCGTTAAAGCTTAATTACACTCGTTTTAATACTCATGTGAAAAAGTTAAGGTGAAAATGGATGAATGCAGACGAAATGTTTGAAAAGCTAAGCCAAGAGATGCTGGATAAGTTATTG
>MTLR01000064.1 GCA_002010925.1 Candidatus Bathyarchaeota archaeon JdFR-04 | reverse complement strand
AGAAATATAGAAAGTGGCGGGTTTGAAATCAGGTTTTGAGTTTTTTAAGGATTTTCTCGTGGTCTACGGTTTTCTCCATGAACAGGGTTAATTTGTTTTCACCGATGGTTGTTGCAAGCATTTTTACATCTTTTCCTTGAACAATGATATGTTTGGCTGCGCCTAGATTGAATAGCTTCGTTAAGTTTTCAGCTGCTTCTAATGCGGATGAAGAGATTATTGCGTAGTCGATGATTTTGGATGGATCCTTTAGGTCTATGGCTGCGGATGACGTGTTTCGCAGTATGTAGCCTACTATGTTGGGTTGTTCCTTTATCTTTTCTAGGGTTTCGCGTAGTTGGTTGGCGTTTGTGGTTTCGATCTTTTCTTCTATTATGGGCGTTTCAGCAGTCATCTCTTGGGTTGCTTTTCTACGGGGCATGAGTTTATCACTCTCCTTCCTCTTCGTTTTCTAGAACCGGGGAGATTCTGATGAGTTCTCCTCTTTCGACATTTAGTTTTCGCCGCAGTTTTTCTGGAATTCTTATCAAGCCCTTGCCTTCAAGCTTTGAGTCGGTTATTGGTTTAACTTTACATTGGACTGTTTCGCCGTCGAAGGTTTCGATATTTATCTTCGCTATTTTGCCATCCCAAAGCTGTGCCCATTCGTCTAGTATTTCCTGGTCTATTTGAACCGTGTCGCCTCTTACGAGTAACCCGCCCAGTGTGTCAACTATAAGTTGATGAGTTGGAATTTCAACGAGGCCTTCAGGTAGCTTTATAGGGGTCTGTTTCTTTGATGGAGCCTCTTCTTCCTCCGGCTCTTTTTCAGGTGTGAGGTCTATTTTGGCCGAAGGCTGGGTTTCCTCTGGTTCTGGCTCTGGTAAAGTTTCGTTTACCTCTATTTTGGGGGCAAAGCTGCTTTTGAGGGAGGTAGGGTTGAGTTTCTCTAGAATTTTCACTATTGTCGGTATAAGCACTCGGGATACCATGTTTATGTAGGTCATATCAGCTTTTTTAGAGGTTACTAGAAGCATGTAGAGTTTTTTGTTCAGATGGGATACTTGGACTCTTCCCTTGTTTGCTTGTAGAGTAATTGAATCTATGCCGCCTATTGAGTCGGCTTTGTCCCATATGCTGTTGAAGGAGTTAACTACTCGTGTCATGGTTTTGTTATCGGTTGTAT
This sequence comes from Candidatus Bathyarchaeota archaeon JdFR-04, assembly GCA_002010925.1. Taxonomy (GTDB): domain Archaea; phylum Thermoproteota; class Bathyarchaeia; order Bathyarchaeales; family UBA233; genus UBA233. The sequence continues at coordinate 2,195 of MTLR01000064.1, read as the reverse complement.
CGTCTCCTGCTACTATTTCGCCGTCGCAGGAGAATATAAAAGAGTGAGTTACGTCGGGAGAGAGGTTTTTCATCTCGGTTAAAGCTGTTTTCAGGGCGAATGAGTAAATTTCTTCATCTATCATTCTTATTCAACTCCAAGGTTTCACGAGATTTTGAATAGTATCCGCTCTGGGACTCCGTCGTTTTCCAAGACAAGATATTTTAGGCCTTCCGTGTCGCCGAGTTGATCCATCCATTTCAGGGCCTCTCTGGCTTTTTGTAAGACCAAGAGACGCTCCTGTTGGCTGCGAACTACTTCTTCGATGGCTGTTAGTTCGTGGAAGGGGTTAGCGTCTAGAACAACCGTTAGGTTACCAATAGTGATTTCACCCAGACTATTGCTTACGGCTTTTTTGCCAGCCAGCTTCATTACTACCTCCCGAATCTTTTTGGATTTCTCTGCCAGAGCACGGATTTCGTCTAGGCGGCGAAGGTATTCGCCTAATGTGCTTTTTGTTTCAGATATTGCCTTATCTAGGGTTTCCGCAATTTCTTCTGCTGAATCGTATTCCTTTATTTCTACTACCATTTATTTTTGCACCTCCAGAGATGGGAATAAAGAAAGGGTTCTGGTTTGGTAGACTTCGACCACCCTACCCCCAATCTCAACAAACCTATGATGGAGCAGTTTCAGTTCTGTAGAAGGCGTTTCCAGAAGAGCTCTGCAGTTTTACTTCGTATGTACTTCCAGAGTCCCAGTCATAGGTCATGTTTAGGATATACTGCGAATTCGCGTCAACATCAAATGAAGAAGAAAGGCTATATTCCTCACCGTTTATCCAGGCTTTGGTTATGGTTACTGTGGAGGTACCTGTGTTTTTAATGTATGCTCTTATGTATTCAGTAGTACCTGACACGAAAACTAAGTCGGTGATTTTTATTTGTTCGGTTGCCATGAATGTGAATGTTAGGGCTCCCATCCATGCGGCTACGGCGATTGAGACGGCGACTGTTACGGCGATGAGTATGATTGATGCTACGACGGGGCTTAGGGCTTTCTTGTTTTTGAATAGTTTCATTTTCTTTTTATCCCTCCTTTTGGGGTTCACGTGATAGTTAGAGCGATATCCAAATTTAAATCTTACGACTTAAGACACTAGATTAACGCTTTGCACAACATCAATACAAAAACCACATAAAACGGAAACACTAACCTATAGCCAAACAGAACACAAGGAAAACAGTTCAACAAAAACCGGAGATTATTCCAACCGCTCAAAAAGCTTTAGCAGAAGCTCAGCCAGTTTCTCGCCTGACTTCGTCTTCACATAATACTTCTTTAATGGGTCGATTCGTTTAGCCTCAGCGAAACCCAAGCTTTCAATCTCCATCATTCGAGCACGGAAGGTACCATCGCTGAGCGTAAGCCCGTTTTCACGCATGAACTCCTTAGCTTCCTTCCATTTCCCCCTGCCAATGTGTAGAAGTAGCAAACAGTCGATAGCATGGTCTTTCTCCAACATTCTTTTTATGGCTGAAAGCCTAGGGTCAGTAAGCACCCGTTTAACCTTCTCCGTTTCTCCACTCGGCAATCTGATACACCAACTCTAATTTCTTATTTCTGAATACACCTTTCACACTTTTAAAATTTAACCTATATTACGAAACATGAAATAATACACGAAGATACAACTATAATAGCTAATGTCATTTCTAACATCAACCATTGCCTTGCACCTTTCCACGTTTTTTGCTGATTTTATCTGAAATTCATTATAGCCCTGCGTCTTTTTTCCTATCTTATGTTTGCGAGTTAAACATTCTGTATAAACAATTTGTATATGCAAAGGATAGGAGGGGGTATAGTAAAATACGGGATCAAAGGCTTAGGGAGAAATTAAGAGGAGAGGTTGATCAGTATTTTTTTTACTGCTTCTTTTATTGTTAGAACGTATTGTTCCCTTTTCTTTAGGTTTCTTAGCACTATTTTGTTTTCCTTCATCTCCCTTGGCGCTATTAAAACCGCGTAGCCTATGTTTCTTCTGTCAGCATCTTGTAGTGCTCTTGTTACTGTGCGTCCCATAATTTCGGGTTCTGTTGGTATTCCGGCTTTTCTTAGGAGGAGAGTAACTTCTATTGCTTTTGTTTTTAGTTCTTCCTTTAGCGGTATAACTAGTGTTTTCTTTTTCTTTCGAGTTTTTAGGGGTGTTTTTT
>MTLR01000039.1 GCA_002010925.1 Candidatus Bathyarchaeota archaeon JdFR-04 | reverse complement strand
CCAGCTATATACATAGAATAGAAAGGAAAGCCGGAGGCCTTGCGAATTGGGGGGGATGGGCTAGATGAGCCGGTAAAGGCTCATCAGGGTCTGCTGAGTAATACGGATGTGATAGTTCCTTCGACCACGACTGCTTGTTGTGACATAAAAGTCCTTTTCCTGCCGTAAATTGCTTCCATATAAGAGAGCTAGAATTGTGCGGCAAATGTTGATAGTTGTAAGCTTCTCGCTTTTTATCTTATTCTCGATTTCCTTTTGAAGTTGCCTTGGGTTAATAGTGTATATGACTTCGGGAGCCCCGCCGGCTCGTCTATAATGTATTTCCATATCCCGAAGTAAATATCTCACAATGTCGTAATAGGGCGACTTCTTCTTCCTTATTAAGTTAACATAGTTTATCAAGGGGATCGGGATATCCATTCCCTTAACTTCTGACATACCCATCCCCTTAATAAAATATTAAACGTATCCTTAAAAGTTTTAAGTATAATTTTTCTATAAAAGGAAACTTCTAATCCTCCAACTTATGTCAAACTCAACAGGAGAAAATAAACTTATTTAACATCCTTTCTGATAAAAGTCAAAAGGGAGGGCCCGTGGCGCAGCCTGGATAAGACAATCAACTTACGGAAAGCGCGTCGGCCTTCTAACAATCCGTGAGGAAAGCCGGAGATCCGGGGTTCAAATCCCCGCGGGCCCGCCATATAAGAGCGTGGTGCTAATGATTTAGGTTTTAGAAAGCTACAAACAGTCAGGGATACCGAGTTTTGACAGATTTTAGAAAGAAAGTTCTGATTTTCGAATGTTGAACCGACCCGTTAAGTGGTCGCGATACTACAGTTAAGGATATTCTAAATTATGTAGTAAAGCTCTTGGCGGGTTGAAACCGCTTTGCTTATCAGACGGTAACTTAAATAGTAAGTTGAATCTAGGCTACGGCTTGATAAAGAATGATTTCGGCTAATCCCTTCGGAGAATTCAGAAAAGAATGCAAAGAACTTCTAGAAAAAGCGTTGGACAGCCTTTTCCCTAAGGCTTCGATGCCAAAGATTGTTTTTGAGTTTCCTCCCTCATTAGAGTTTGGAGAGTTAGCCTCTTCCATATGTTTCGAACTGGCCAAAAAGTTAGGTGAAAGACCACTAGAATTGGCTAAAAAAATCGCTGACGCCGTATCTTCAAAAGAGTTTACTCTTGTAGGGTCGGTGGAAGCGGCTGGAGCGGGATACATAAATTTTCATGTTAATCATGGAAAGTTCGCAGAGTTAACGTTCGAATCCGCCAGAAAGCTAAACAGCGATTATGGTTTCGTCCAAGCTGAGGTTCAGCGTAAGATAATAGTTGAACATACAAGCGTTAATCCGCTTCATCCAATTCATATTGGACAGGCAAGAAATCCTGTTTTGGGGGACACTATCGCTCGTATCTTGCGAAAGTGTGGACATACGGTTTCAACCCATTATTATGTAGATGATGTTGGACGGCAAACAGCCATAGTCGCCTATGGCTACCAGAAGTTAGGCAAACCGCAGCCGAAGGGAAAGCCGGACCATTTTATAGGGAATATATACACCATAACCAACTGTATAATCGAAATAGAACGACTCAAAAAGGAAATAGAAAACGCTGAAGAAACTCGCTTAAATGAAGAGGTTGAAAGGCTTAAACGTCAACTCGATGAATGGACATCCATAGCTGCTGAGCTTAAAGAAAAATATCCAGAACTGTTCAATAAATTGTTAGATGAAATCAAGCGGGACGAAGACCCTGAACACGTTGTTAATGAACTTAATCGAAACTATGAAGAAGGCAGAGAAAAAGCTAAAACGATCATACGGGAAGTTGCCGAACAATGTCTGGAAGGATTCCGTGAAACCTTAGGCAGAGTTGAAATTTTCTTCGATTCATGGGATTGGGAAAGCGAGTTTGTGTGGAGAAGCCACGTTAAGAAAACGCTGGAAAAGCTTCGAGAAACCCCCTACGTTTTTGAGTCTGGAAACGTGTTGGAGTTTGATGCCGACAAGGTGGCTAAGGACCTTAACCTTAAACCTGCTTTAGGGCTAAGAGAGGACTATGAGATTCCTTCTTTAACCCTCGTGCGTGCCGACGGCACAACTCTCTACACTACACGTGACGTAGCCTATAGCCTGTGGAAACTGGAGAGGGCTGAGAAAGTCATAAACGTTATCGGGATGGAACAGTCCCTAGCCCAGTTACAACTAAAACTTGCGCTGTATGCGTTAGGCTACGCTGAGAAAGCTGAAAACCTGGTGCATTTCGCTTACAACCTTGTTACGTTGCCAGGCTACAAGATGGCTAGCAGAAAAGGACGCTATATAACCTTTGATCGGGTGCTAGATGAGGCTGTCGAAAGAGCATATCAGGAAGTTTCAGCAAGGTCTCCGCAGCTTTCCGAGGAAGAGAAACGCGAAATAGCGAGGTTTGTGGGTATAGGCGCGGTTAAATATGCCCTAGTGGAGGTTGATCCTTCTAAGCCTGTGGTTTTCACATGGGAACGCGTATTGAACTTTGAGAGAAACAGTGGTCCGTACATTCAGTATACTCACGCAAGGGCATGTAGCATATTGAGGAAGGCGGCAAGAACTCCTGAAAAGCCGGAGTACAAGCTCTTAAACCAGCCCATCGAACGTGAAATACTCCTTATGATTTCCCGTTTTCCAGAAATCTTCATGGATGCCGTGGAAAACTTGAAGCCTAATTTGATAGCGGAATATGCAAATCTTTTAGCGGACAAGTTCAACACGTTTTATAACGCGTTACCTGTTATAAGGGCGCGGCCGCCCGAGCTAAGCGATGCAAGACTAGCCCTTGTAGATGCAGCAAGGATAGTTTTGAGAAACGCCCTTGAGGTTATTGGTATAAAGGCTCCTCGAAAAATGTAGGAAAATAGCGACTATTCTTTGGGTATGCCTCTTATTAGGGCTACGGCTGTGCTTGTTCCTATACGGTTGGCTCCAGCTTCAATCATTGCCAACGCATCCCTATAAGTGCGGATTCCGCCAGCGGCTTTTACTCCCATGGTTTCGCCAACGGTTCTCCGCATAAGCTTAACGTCTTCCACTGTAGCCCCTTTACCGAACAGGCCTGTCGAGGTTTTGACGAAGTCTGCGCCTGCTTCCTTGCAAAGCTTGCATGCTGTAACAATTTCTTCGCTTGTTAGAAAGGCTGTTTCGATGATGACCTTTACAAGTATGTTTGGGGAACATGTCTTTTTCACTTTCAAAACTTCTGCTATGTCCTTTTTCACAAGTTCGTAGTTTCCAGATTTGAAGGCGCTTATGTTCATTACCATGTCCAGTTCACTTGCGCCGTCTTCTATTGCCTTTTTTGCCTCGAAGCCTTTGACGGTGGGT
>MTLR01000013.1 GCA_002010925.1 Candidatus Bathyarchaeota archaeon JdFR-04 | reverse complement strand
TCATGTTAAGCCCAAAGTATCCGAAAACTATCAACGCAACAGAAGAACCAACTGTGAATGTTAGAGTGTTAATCACTCCTTCATAATATAAGGTCATGCTAGCCACAATAATTCCGATAAACCCGCCTACAACGATTGAAGAGACAAAAGTAAACCTTGAATGATAATATTCAGAAAGAACTTGAATTTTGATTAGCTCAATCTCTCTATTCATTTCGTTCACCATAGCATTTTCATGTAAGTTAAACTTGCATTTAAAAATTCTAAAAGAAAAAGAGAAAATCAAGCTATTTGCTTTCGTATTTCAGCTATGCTTCTGAACACTCGCTTCCTTATGTCGGTTATCCATGTCGGGTTGAAGTAGTTAGTCATAAAAACCGTTGTGCTGACTCTTCCATGCAGAAAGTCAACCTCGATTTGCCTTAAGTTCTTCAGCAATAGGTTAGCGTGCAGTTCTCGCAAATCTCCAAAGTGAGCTGGAATCCCTCGCCTTCTTAATCGCTTATCTATTATGTCCTCGGTTAATGGTTTGGCTTCGGCTATTCTCTCGACTAATTCATGTGGCACGAAGCTAACAAAGGCTTTCTTGGTTCTTCTAATAAACAGCTCTTTAAACCGGAAATGCTCCAGAACCTTTCTTTCAGCATTATAATATTGGTCTAACTTGCCCTCGTTTGCCAACCTGATTATCAGATTGTAGCTTTCGAGAGCTTCAACGAAGCGTAAACCCGTTACAACCATGAAATCCATGAATGCGCTCAATTCCGGAATGGCTTTCTTCACGGTTTTAATCCATTCGAAAAGCTCGCTTGGGTTCACGGTCTTGGTTAGCCTTTCAATGATTAAGTCATCATTGCTCTTTGCGCTCCACTTCAACCCGTAGTTCTTGACAAGCCTCATCCACTCATCATACACCCCGAGAAACTTTGAAAGAGCGCTTAACGCTTTCATAGCATGCACACGCTTATACCTCTTAATGAGTTGGAGTTCTGTTAAGTCCCCGTTGAAGAGGCAATATCCGTATTTTTTAGCGTAGTTTAGCCTATTACGTGCAGTTTTAGGCTTCATTTCGGATAATAGCCATTTTTCAAAAGCCTTCCAGCGAAAGAAGCGCTTGGTAAGGCGAGGGTCGCGGGTTCGAAGCCCGCCCGAGGCTCCAAAGGAGCCTTATTTTCTGTCTGTTTTGTGTAACGGTTTTTCCGTTTTTGTGTAACATTCAATTTTTCGAGTTGTTTTTTATTTAGGTAACACCATCTTATTCGGTTCACGCGTTTGCCGTGTTTTGAAATGTTGTTGGGCAAGTAATGCGCAACATACCATTTCAGATATTTGTGACCTTTCGTTACGGTTGGTTTCTGAATCAACAATCCTTCTTCGCCACAGCGCGGACAGATTATATGTTTCCCTTTTTTCGACATGTTTATTCACGTGTATGTTAAAGCTCTTCGACCATATAAAATTTGTGTAACTCAACACTCATTTCTTGTATTCTCGAGCTTCCGTAGCGCACGCAAAAATCGTTCATGTCGCACTTCTTCTTTGTATATCCGATTAATCAAGTCTTCGACGGTTTCGGTTAGGCTCATTCCTTTAACCGTTGCGATAAACTGTAATTTCCGAGGGGTTTCTAAATCCAAATCTAGCTCTATTTCCATTTTACGGACACCAAATTAGCTGAAAAATAAAGTAAAGCGATATTTAAGTGTTGTTTGCAGTAAAGTGCCGGAAAGGTGGTTATTTACTTGTTTTTTGAGAAGAACCAGCGTCTCTTTTTTGACTTTTTACCTTCTTTTGTCTCTTTTTGTAAATCTTTTCGAGTTTCACCTTTTGAATAAAATTTAAAACCTCGCGGTTTAGACCACTTGTGTCGACATATGTTACATTCATATTTCACTTTTTCCGTGTTGAAACTCCAAACGGAAACAAATGGGGAACAACATTTCGGGCAAGTTTCACCCGTGCGCATTAAGTCTCGTAAGAATTGTCTATCTGAAATTGTCTTCTTTTGATACCAAAATAAAGGCTCCTTGGGTAAACTTGGACATTGATGTTTCTCTGGAAGCCTATGTTCGTTACAAAAAGTTTTACCACAATAAGAACAAACAAACGGGAAAAGAAAATCCTTTCCACAGTATTCACATTTTGACATAAGTTTAATTTGGCTTAAAACTAATAAGTGAATTTCGTTTTTTAATGGCGACGGAAATTAAAACCCAAAGAGCAAAATTTTCACTATAAACGTTGCTATGGCGAAAAAGGTTATAGAGATTTCGAACTCGTAAACGGTTACGGTTAAGGTTATTGTCTTAAGCCATTCACCTGTGAAGGCTTCTACAATGCTACCAGCAATTAACGAGAAGATGGAGCTGATAAAAAGGCTGATAAGCCATTGAATAACCCAATTTGTTATAGCCCAAGGAACGTTAAACAAGGCGCCCAAAACAGCAACAAAGATAATTAGGTAAAGTATGAACCTCAGAGTTTTCGTTTTATCATTCTTGCCGTTCATGTCCATTGTTGAGTTGGTTTATACTTTAAATAAATTACCGCTAATTGTTATTAAAGAAATTTTTATACGGGTAGTTGCCAGCGGAAAGACATCTGCTAGAAGATTTTTTGCGCATGGCATATTGAAAGCCTCGGGTTTTACAGTTATACGGGTCGAACAAGGTTCGAACAGTTTGGGTTTTGGCTAACTCTAGATTTTTGATAGTATTTATATGAAGGCACAGCAAACTATGGAGTTAAGCTTTCAGCGCTTACCGGAAAAACCCAATTCAATAGATTTGGCGAATGAAACCCTTCAAAGATTGTAAGCTTCTAACTTTTGAGGGGAATTAAGAGCCTGACTAAAAAACTTGAAGCTATTTTTTGCTAAAGAAAGGATTCAAGAACATCTGAGCATAGATAAGAAGTTTTTAAATCTTTATAAATGAAGAATAAAAAGTATATTAGTGATACAATTGGAAAATATCTTCAGAAAAATAAATAAATACTGGGTCATATTGGGGCTACTAGCTAATAGTTTAGTTTTATGTTCAATAATCTTTCCATGGGGTTGGCGGAGCACCCTCCAGTCCACATATAGCGGAGTTCCAGACGCGTACAAAATATATCTAGAAATCGGAGATTTACGTTCTTTTTATCCAATAGTAATTTTATACCTACCGATTATATGTATAACGGTGGGACTCTTTAGTGTAATCCTAATCCAAATCCAAACACAATCAACGAAACGCCTGACTTATAATCTTATGTATTACGTTGCGCTAATTTTATTTTTAATAACGGGAATGGTGCTTTTATATTCTTTGATAGAAGTTAATAAATTCCTTTGGGCGGCAAGTAGTAGATATCCAACGTTTCAGAAAGATCGTTACTTCACTTTTGGAATTCATTTAGGTTTTA
>MTLR01000062.1 GCA_002010925.1 Candidatus Bathyarchaeota archaeon JdFR-04 | reverse complement strand
TCAGCCTTTTTCGGCGGCAAATATCGATTTTCAAGCTTTTTCGTATGACGAACCACTTCTGGACGGATTAGATCTATTGAGTCGAAGAAGAATAGTCCGCTTCTCTTGGATAATGGAGTTTGCTCTTCCAGAAAAGCCGCATATTTACTTAGCCGTTTTAATGCTTGAAACAAGGCCGGATGACTTTGAGACTTCCTTCGGAGATATTCCCAAAGACGCCCACTGATTATGGCTTGTTTAACTCGGTTTATCTCAACCATACATACGTAAAGATTATGCATGGCTAAAACCCGTGTTCTATCCGCTGCCAATTCGTCTCGAACCTCTTTTGGCGTCCTTCCAACGCATGCTGGGCAGTTACATGGAAAATATTCCATTTCGCCCAGCCGCATTGTTCCATATTCCGTCATGTAGCGGTCTTCTCTTGCGTATAAAGCATAGGCTGCGGAGTCGAAAAAATCGCAGCCTAAGGCTACTGCTAAGGCGAAAACTAACGGGTGCCCTGCACCAAAAAGATGCAGAGGCCTTTCCGGAGGCAGGCTTGTTTTAGCGGCCATAATCATATCTACAAGTAAATCGAATCGGTATTGCTCCATAACTTGCGTTGGGCTACCTAAGGCATGAATATCAAAAGGTAAATCACCCATTTCCCGAGCTGACTTCTCAATTAAGTCCAGATATTCACCGCCTTGAATTGGACCGACCCATAGTATATCGTCTCTTGTTTTTGTTTCCGGCAGTTTTTTAGCGCGCTTTATCGTTTCGTTTACTGTGTATTCCGCGTGGCTTCGTGAAACTTTCCATCCTGTTGGCACATCCAGAATTGTAGCTATATCCGTGTTTATGGACTCTTGAAACCTTATGATTTCTTCTGGGCTGGCTTCAATTTTTCCGTACTGAAGGATTTGGTAAGCCCCAGAGTCAGTCATGATGCCCCCCTTAAAGTCTAATAATGCATGAACACCCTTTTCCTCAGCTTCTTTGGCTAAGTGTCTTTTGATTATATAGGCGTTAGTGATTACGGCTTGACAACCAAATCTTTCACCCATCTCTCTAGGAGTTATTACCTCTGACAGCGGATTTATCACCGGGAAGAGCAAAGGAGTCTCTAGATTACCGCTTTTAGTTTTAAGTACGCCTACTCTTCCAAGCAAATCTCGATGTTTTAACTTAAACTCCACCATTCCCGCGTAAGCCCTTCTTCCCTCGAAAACGGTACGGTTTATATTACAAGCCCTTCTCTTAATTATTTACCTCTAAAGCGGAGCCAACTAGCATGGTGTGCGAAGTAAGGTTTTATGAGAAACCTGAGCTGAACAGCCCGGTTCTAATCGAAGGGCTTCCAGGCATAGGTTTTGTTGCTAACATAGCTGCTCTGCATCTTATCCAGCAACTTAAAGCTAAACGTTTCGCAGAAATTCACTCTTCCGCCTTTCAGGACTTGGCTATTCTAACAAGGGAGGGGGAGACAAGGTTTCCCATCAACGAACTTTACTATTATCAAGGAAAACGGGGAGAACGAGATCTGATAATATGGTATGGAAACACTCAGGCGCTAACAACCTTTGGACAGTACGAACTTTGCGGAAAGGTTTTGGACATAGCCAAAGAGCTTGGGGGAAACTTTGTTATAACCCTTGGCGGATACAAACGGGGAGAAATTGTTGAGAAACCTAAAGTGTACTGCGCAGCTTCAGATGAAGAAACCCTGCAGGAAGCGTTAAACCTAGGCGCTGAAATAATGGTTGGACAAATATTCGGAGTCGCCGGACTTTTAATTGGAATAGGTAAGTTCCGAAACTTTAAGGGCCTTTCTCTACTTGTCGAAACCCCAGGATTTTATCCGGATGCCGCTGCCGCCCGAATAGCCCTGTCCACGGTTTCCAAATACCTAAAAATAGAAGTTGACCTATCCAAGCTGGATTTAGCTGTGGAAATGACTAAAAATGTTTTAGGCTCCTTTGGTCTGCTAGAACCTTCCAAAACAAAAGAAGAAAAGGAAGAACCGCAGTTTCGATGGTTCATTTAAAACCTTAAGCTTTCATTTCGCTTATGAACTGTTCATAGACTTTTTGGACGCGTTCAGCCGCTGGGCCAGAGCCCTCAACAACGCCTTTTTCGGTTACTTTCACCTTGTCCATCACCCATATGAAACCTTTATCCTCATAAAGCTTCACCATCGTGGGGAACACCTTTTCTAAACGTTCAGCTAAGGCTCTTAAGTCGAACGGCTTTTCCACGCTGAAGATTTGGGCCACGACGCTTCCGTTTAAGAAGATACGATGCATACTTGCTCCACTCTCATCCTTCGCTTCAGCTAGACACAAACTCATGTTTTCTGGATTCACACCAACCAGAACTCCAGTGTAGGTTTTTCCATCAACAGTCTTCACGGCTATCGTTTTATCTACCAAAGCCGAAAGCTCCCCGAAGAACCTCCTCTGGATAATCGACAATCCCTTTTAACCTCCCTTCTAATCCCTAATTGAAATATAGAATCAAGTATTTAGGATTTTAACCTCCTCTCCTCCAACTCCTGCTTCAAAAGCAAAAATGTGTTAGGCGGAACATCCCGATAAACAAGAACGTTTGGTCCAATCCAGCAGTTGTTGCCTACTTTGACGCCCGGAAGGAAAGAAGCGTTTATTCCAGTTTCCACATGGTCGCCTAAAATAATTCCAAGCTTTCGTCTTCCAGTATCCACAACCTCATCTTTAACACACATTTTGACGTTTTTGCCGTTAAACCTTAAGTTGGCGATTACCGTTCCAGCTCCAAGATTACATTTTTCACCTATTATGCTATCACCTACATAAGAAAGATGCCCTACATGAGTTCCATCCATTATAACACTGTTTTTTATCTCGCAAGCATTACCTATCCGAACATTCTTACCTAGACTTGTGTAGGGACGAATGAAACAGTTGGGGCCAACATCGCTTCCAGCACCAATAAAGGCAGGTCCTTCAATATAAGCTCCAGCCCTTATTTTAGCACCATTCTCCACAGTGACTGACCCAATGATTATGGCTCCGTTTTCTATTTGACCCTCTATTCTGTGAGTTAAACGTTTAAGTTTCCATTCATTGGCTTCGAGAAGGTTCCATGGTCTCCCTATATCTACCCAGCTTTCTTCCGGAATGGTTAAGGCTAGAACAGTTTTTCCCTCGTTTATCATAAGCGAAAGAGAATCGGTTATCTCGATTTCCCCTCTTTCCGAACGGGAAGTCTGCCTTATTTTTTCGAAGATTGTAGGCGATAGAACATATACTCCAGCATTTGCTAAGTTGGTAGGCGCTTCTTCTGGTCTTGGCTTTTCAATTATTCCTGTGACACGATTGCCCTGGAGGGCGAGTATGCCGTAATGCTGAGGGTCCCGAACCTTAACGGCGGCCATTGTTGCCTCTGGTTTTT
>MTLR01000020.1 GCA_002010925.1 Candidatus Bathyarchaeota archaeon JdFR-04 | reverse complement strand
TTTTCTTTTAAGACTTATTCGAAAAGCCGCCATCGACCCAACCCTAGCTACCCAACTGGCAGTGGGTCCTATAGAGTGTTTAGACTATCAGACTCTCGTACATCGTATAGAACAGATAGCGGATCAGGCAGCCAATATAGCTAAGCATCTCATAATGCTTAAGGGTAGAGACAAAAAAATCTCCAAGTCCTTGTTGAAGAAAATGTATGATGCAGGCTGCGACGCTCTGTCCTCCTACAATAAGGCAATAAGTGCGTTATTTTCGAATCATGTAGCTGATTCTATTGAAATTATAGAAAGCCAGGCTCGGATAGAAAAGCTTGACCAAGAGATAGCCTCCTTGGTCTTTTTAAAGGAGAAAAATACAGAGGTTATATGTTGTTGTTGTTCCATCCGTGATAGCATATTGCGTATAGCGGAGTATGCCGCAGATATTGCTGAGATTACTCTCAACCGGTCTTATAAACCGCAGTCTTCTTAACCTTTTTTGACGCTTTTCTCTTGTTTGGGATACTTTACAGTTACAACAAGTTTAGCTAACGAAGTTTCTTCTTTTAGTAGTTCTCTTGCAAGTTGAAGCGCTTGATTGTAGTTATATACTATGCCCTTGTTGTTTCTTCTTGCCTCTTTCAAGATTTCCTTTTCCAGTTTGTATTTTAGTTTGCCTATTGTGAGGGCGCCTATGGTGAAAATTCCGGGGACGATTTCTCTCATGTCATCCTTAAGTTTTATTCCTTCTACTCCGAAGGGTGGAACGGCGTTTACATCGGCTATCACTTTGGCGAGTTTTAATTCATTTAGCATTTTCTTGGTGATTACTTGGACACCAGCTTTTGGGGCACATAATATCACGTCAGCCTTTTTCATGACTTCAACTTTCTTTTCCGGGGTGGGAGCAAAGACTCCCTCCACATCTACACTGTAATTCTTTTTGAAGAAGTTGGAAAGTTTTTCTACGTATTCCTCTCCATCTTTTCGGTTGGGGTTTAGGCTCACTATCATAACGTTGCATCCTAGCCGCGCTAGTAGTATAGCTGCAACTCTTCCTACGGCGCCAGTTCCAAAAATAGCGCAAGTTTTGTCTTTCAGGTTTCCTAGTTTCGAATTGGCCAATGCATCTTCTACTTTTGCTACCATTGCAGCGGCTGTGGTATATGCTCCACCGGGGTCGATAATTGTGTTTACTTGGAATGGTGGGAACATTGAGTCGCGCACAACTTTTAGAACTTCCTCAGCTTTTTCCATGTTTTTTCCGCCGATAAAGAAGCAAGTGTGTTTTAATCCTTTTGGGTCTCTGGAGAAGATGGCGTCTTGCACTATTTGTTTTACGTTTTCTGTTGTCACGTTTTCATAAGGCATTACTACATTGTATCCGGCATCATATGCCATGCAAATATCGAATGGGCTTGCTCTTTCGTCGGTGTCTAAGAAGAGGAGTATGTAAGGATATTCTTCAGATGTTTTTTTGACTAAAGGTTTAACTTGGATTTGCATAGACTCAAGAATATCTTCAAGTTTTTCTGGGGAGGACTTTATGCTGGTGAAAATCAGCTTCTTTACCGGTTTAATAGCTTCAACCTCAATGTCTATGGATTCTAACAGCTTCTTTATGCCGTTAACATGTTCAGGACTGGATAGATGCAGGCATGTTATTTGTTCCTTTTCGATTTTTCGGGCTTTTTCCAAAATCCCCATAACAATCCAACTTTCTCGAACCGAGAATTTTACTTCACGCTCTAGTGCGTCAATTTCCTCTTGTATACTTTGCTCATAAGCTAACAAGTACTCGCGTTTAATGTCATCAGCATCTGAGGACAGCTCTTCTAGTGCTTTAGTAATGTAGTCTTTTAATTGTTTCTTTTCTTCTAGGCTTGAGAGTATGTAACTTTTTGCTTCTTCGCTAATGTCTACTCCGTGAAACGGAATGTGTTTTTCTTGGAACAGTTGTCTTAAAGGATTGTTTTGGCTGAAATCTTGAATTGATCGATTCCCTAACTCTTCGGTTGCGAAGTCTGGGTTAACTTCGTTGATTAGTTTCTCTAGAAAGCTGCGGAAAGCAATTGATGATTTAGTAGAAATATTTCCAGACGGATTGCTTGAGGGCTGTATAAGCCAGAAGGGCTCGCTATATTCCTTTTCTAATATTATAACTTTCAATGATTTTCCTTCTAACGGAGTTATTTCAAGTGTTTTCATTTATTCTCACCTTAAGGTTTTTAAAATTAGGATTACATATATACTTATTCGTTATGTTATATATACAAGCTAATAACGTATATATCACAATATGTAACTTCTCCGGAAAGAAATAAGAGGAAAAACCATATCTTAAGAGCTTTTAAGCCATTTTCGGTAAACTTCTTCATCTAAAATTGGCGGAAGCATAAGTTTCTCCTTGATTTTGGGTTTACCATCCTTAGCGTGAGGCCTCCGAACTAAACTATCGTTGTATTTCTCTATTTCTCTCGCCTCCTCAGCTAATCTAGCGGCTACTTGAGCGATTTCATGGGCACAAACAACAAATGGAATATACTTTTCCTTCTCTTTTTCTATAAAGCAGGCTCGCACGTTAATTTCAGCTATCCGTTTAGTCAACTCGTACGCCGCCATTGCTTTTGCTTTTGCGTAAGGGTTTTTGAAGTCAGATTTATCTCTAATTTTATCAGTATCTATAATTAAAGTTGGTAATTTGAGGTCTAATCCCTCTTTAAATTGACATATAATTCTGTCAATTTCCTGATAAACCAGCTTGTAAGCACCTGTGATGGCAAGTACTTTAATAATATTAGCGTTAAAAACTGCCATCTCCGTTGGATCTAGAAATTCTCTTCTAGCGCCAATTAGAGGATCTCCCATTATTATTATGTAGCCAAAGCCTTGATTCTCGAATTCTTCTCTGAGACGTTTTCCAGGAGCGTCGGATATAAAAACTGTGGGAAAATTCTTACTTGAAAGAATCTCTCTGGCCTTCTTTGGACCTTGAACAGCCGGGTTAGGAGATATGAATATCAGGAGGTTAGGGTTAAACTCGAAAATCTTTTTTAAAGCATCCTCCACCCCTTCAGAAACCATTTTTGAGCCTGTTGTTACGGTCTGGATTTGGATATCTTCTCTGTCTGCCAACTCATCCAAAAGAAGTTCAAACAGGGGAGCGGTACCTATGTTTCCACATTTAACAATGCCTATTTTCACTCTTTCCAAGGAGAGTCACCATACTATCCAGTTTTAGACTCGTATAAGAAAGCTTATATTTATAAAGATTTCAGAGATGCAATCTAAATTCAGAGGGATTAAACAAAATCTTTGGGAAACAAGCTAATAAACAAAAAACGAACATGGATATGAATTTCAAATTAACAAGTTTTTTAAGAAGTTAAAGCGAAATCGGTGTAGTTGAAGTGTTAAAAATGAAGAGGCTAACTCTAATTTTAC
>MTLR01000203.1 GCA_002010925.1 Candidatus Bathyarchaeota archaeon JdFR-04 | reverse complement strand
CGAACTAGTCGAAGCTTCGCTAGATGAAGCTGTACGTCGAAGCGCCGAAATTCTAACTGAGGCTTCTTATCCCCTCCTCTACGGTTGGAGTTGCACTTCCACAGAAGCCATCCGCGTCGGTTTAGAACTAACCGAAGAAGTTGGCGGGGTAGCCGACAACACTTCCACAGTCTGCCATGGGCCTTCTATTTTAAGCATTCAGAATGTCGGATTTCCATCCTGCACATTAGGGCAGATAAGGCACCGCGCCGACCTCGTAATATACTGGGGTTGCAACCCTTGGAGCGCACATCCGCGACATCTAGAGCGGTACACAACCTTCACTGAAGGTAGGTTTCAGAGAAGCATCTGGATTCGTTATTTAACCAAGCTTCGGGGGTTGATTGGGAGGAAAAAAGCTGAGAGAGCCATGAAACTTGTTTCTCCTCGAAAACAAGTTCCCTCAAAGCATGAGGCAGTGTTCCGTTTGCCTCCAACTTTGGCTGCTGAAGAACGGAAGATGATTGTGGTGGACGTTCGGAAAACCCGTTCAGCCGAAATCGCTGACTATTTCCTCCAAGTAAAGCCTAACATGGATTATGAACTCTTACAAGCTCTTCGAATGTTGATTTTCGATAGAGAACTAGACGTGGATGAGGTCGCAGGAGTTCCAGTAGAGCTTCTTGAGGAGGTAGCCGACGTTATGATTGGATGCAGATTTGGCATTCTCTTCTTCGGCTTAGGTTTAACCATGAGCGGTGCCAAAGTTCGAAACATCGATGCTGGAATATCGCTTGTCAGAGACCTAAACAAGAGGACAAAATTCACCATTATGCCAATGAGGGGTCACTTCAATGTCACCGGTGCCAATGTAGTCTTCACTTGGCAGACAGGCTACCCCTACGCCGTGGACTTCTCCCAAGGCTTCCCCCAATATAATCCAGGCGAAACCTCAGTTATTGACATACTTGCCCGTGGAGACTCTGACGCCTCTTTAATAGTTGCTTCGGACCCTGTAGCTCACTTCCCCAAGAAAGCTGTTAAACACCTTGTTGAAAATCCGTTAATAGTTATAGACCCGCAGGTGACTCCTACGTCCATGATGGCGGACGTTGTAATCCCATCAGCCTTTGTAGGCATAGAGGCTGAAGGAACTGCTTATCGAATGGACAGAGTTCCCCTCCCACTAAGGAAGGTAGTTGAACCCCCCGCCACCTGCTTGCCGGATGAAATAATCATTCAAAAAATCCTGAAGGAAGTTCGCAGGTTAAAAGGAGGAAAAGCCGCATGACTGTGCTTCTGATAAAAAATGGGCTAGTTTTTGACCCGTTAAACGGAATAAAAGGCGAAAAAATGGACATAGCTGTAGAAAACGGTAAAATCGTTGAGAAAGTGGATGAGCGGGAAGCCAAGACAATCGATGCTTCCGGAATGATTGTCATGCCCGGAGGGGTCGATATTCACTCCCATATTGCCGGAGCCAAGGTAAACGCTGGGCGGCTCCTCCGACCTGAAGACCATTATAAAGATGTGGAACCTAAGACCCCAACCACAAGGTCGGGTGTAGGCTACTCCATCCCATCAACATTCACCACAGGGTACCGTTACGCCCGAATGGGCTACACCACTGTAATGGACCCAGCTATGTCACCGCTGAAAGCCCGACATACCCATGAAGAGTTTAACGACACGCCTATAATTGACAAGGCAGCCTATCCGCTCCTAGGCGATTCTTGGTTTGTCCTCGAATACTTGAAGGAAAATAGGGTAGAAGAGTGCGCTGCCTATGTAGCTTGGGTGCTTAGAGCCACCAGGGGATATGCCATAAAACTTGTCAACCCAGGCGGATTAGAAGCATGGGGATTCGGCAGAAACGTCCGCAACATAGATGACCCTGTTCCAAACTTCGGGATAACCCCGAGGGAAATCATTCGTGGACTATGCAAAGTGAATGTCCTCTTAAATCTACCTCACACAATTCACGTTCACACCAACAATCTTGGAAAGCCAGGTAACTACGTAACCACGTTGGAAACCATGCGTTGTGTTGAGGACTTAGTTAAGGAGGGAAAACCGGCTATTCACATTACACATTGCCAGTTCAACGCCTTTGCGGGAGATGACTGGCGAACCTTCGACTCAGGAGCTGAAGCCATAGCCAAATATGTAAATACTCACCAGCACGTTACCATTGACCTGGGACAGGTGGTTTTCACAGAAACGACTACCATGACAGCAGACGGCCCCTTCCAGTTTATCCTCTACGAATTAAGCGGAAACAAGTGGGTAAACGGTGACGTGGAAACCGAAACTAGCGCTGGAATAGTTCCCTTCCAGTACAAACGTAAAAACTTTGTCCATGCCATGCAATGGTCGATAGCTATGGAACTCGCTCTACTTATCCAAGACCCATGGAAGGTCTTTCTAACCACAGACCATCCTAATGCCGGCCCCTTCACTTATTATCCTCGCATAATTTCTTGGCTTATGAGCCGAAAAGCCCGAGAGAAGATAATTGAAAAGGTTAGCAGAAAAGCCCGAAGGAAAAGCCTCGTGCCAACCATAGACCGAGAATACAGCCTTTATGAGATAGCCATAGTCACAAGGGCTGGACAAGCCAAAGCTTTGGGCCTGAAAAACAAAGGGCATCTCGGTGTTGGTGCTGATGCCGACATAGCGATATATCGGCTAAACCCGGAAACAACAGATTTAGCTCAAAACCCTAAGACAGTTCGGAAAGCCTTTGAGAAAGCCGCTTACACTATTAAAGATGGAAATATTGTAGTTAACGAAGGAGAGATAGTGAACACGCCTATTGGCAGGACTTTTTGGATAGATATTGAGGCGCCAAAGGTGGAAATTGAAATTTCTAAAGTTTTGCAACGTAAGTTCGAGGAATACTATACGGTTAGATACGAGAATTATCATGTTCCAGAAAATTACTTAGCTGTTTCCACACCTATCCATATCAAATCCGAGGTGCAATAATGCCTATCATAAAACTTTATCCAAAATACCCTTTTAAAACACCGGTAAGAGCTGAATCCATAACCCCCGACTCATTCCAAGGAAAAACCCTAAAGGAAATAGCGGAACTTCCAGTCTGGGAGGGAAACAGTCTCAAGAAACTTGGCGAAATCTTCCACATAAGCCAAAATGAAAAGTCGGAAACACTCGTCATAGAGATGTCTGGCGGCCTAGAAAAGGTCAGGTGGATAGGCGCAAAAATGACCATGGGAGAAATAGTAATCCATGGGGATGTGGGCATGCACTTAGGCGAAGAAATTAAAGGCGGAAAAATAACGGTTAAAGGCAACGCTGGCTCTTGGGCGGGCTCCATGATGCACGGCGGAACCATTGAAATAGAGGGGAATGCTGGCGACTACGTGGCTTCAGCCTACCGCGGAAGCACAAAAGGAATGAACGGTGGAAAAATAATAATCCACGGAAACGCCGG
>MTLR01000204.1 GCA_002010925.1 Candidatus Bathyarchaeota archaeon JdFR-04 | reverse complement strand
AATGGTATCAGAAGAGCTAGGAGGGCGGGAAGAAAGTTGGTCAAGAAGATTGGGAGCAGAATTGGCAATGGTATCAGAAGAGCTGGGAGGGCAATTAGAAGTCTTTTTGCCTGATGACTACGCCCTTTGACTAACCGAACTTGAACTTACAGATGGAATACTTGGAGGGTAATGGGGACGATGATAAACAAATGGTTCGACTGGAGAGGAATCCTTTTGGGAATAGGTCTCGGATTGTTTATAGGGCTGATGGGTGGTTTGCTGATGAGGATTTTTGGCATCCCTGTGAGTTACTTTGTACAAGTGATGCTCATGTATCTGCCGGCCGGCTTCTGTGCCTCCTGGAGAGGAAAGGGGAAGGGTATTGTCAATTCTGTTGTTGTTGGAGTAATACTTTTTACCATTTCCACTTTCCTTGAAGTGGTTCAAGGCATTGCTGTTTTTGATGTAGTCTTTTTCATTACCAGAACGATACTCTCCATTGGACTAGCTGTCATTGGAGGGCTTCTGACGATCCTCTTTCGGTAGGATAGAAGGAGGAAAGTATCATGCAAAGAGCGTATCCATATCCAATAACCTTGTTGATAATCTTTTTAGTTGCAACAGCAGTAGCCTATGTATTCCTGCTTGCCCGAAAAAGGATTATAGTAGCAAGAGGGGAGAAGCTACTTGAACAGGAGAGATATGATGAAGCCATCTCTCTTTTCAAGAAAGCCATTGCTTCAAACCCTAAGGATGCACGAGCGCGTCATGGACTTGCTGCTGCGTATGCACATCAAGGGAATTTTGAGCTTGCGATAGAGGAGCTCACCAGAGCTATCGAATTGAAGCCAAGGTGGGCGCTTCTGTATCATGATCTTGGTCTTGTGTACAGATCGATTGGAAAAGTGGACCTTGCCATCGTCAATTTCGAGAAGGCTATAGAACTAGAACCAAAGTGGGAAGATACTTATGTGGAACTTGCCTACCTTTACACCGAACAGGAAAGATTCGATGAAGCATTAGGGATTCTAGAAAGGGGCATGAGGGAAGTTCCAAGAGGTTTGCCGATTCGTAAGATTCGTAACGAGATGGCGATCGTTTATGGAACTCAGGGAAGATACGATTTAGCTCTTGAGATACTAAAGGAGCTTATTCAATTGAATCCAAGAGAGCCGATAGCGCATCTCAATCTAGGATTGACTTTCTATTTAATGGGGGAAAACAAGAAGGCTGAGGAGGCGCTGAAGAGAGTTATAGATTTAGACCCTAACTCAGAGGTGGCTCATCACAATCTTGGTATGGTGTTTCTCCGGATAGGGGACCTTCCTGCTGCCGAGAAGGAGTTCCGGACTGCTATTAGGCTGGAAGAAGAGTTTGTCGACGCTCACCTGTATCTTGGGGAATGCTATTTTAAGCAGGGAAGGATGAAAGAGGCTAAGGTAGAGTTCGAAAAAGCTCTAGCTCTCGATCCTGAGCTCAAGCTGGCTAAGGAAAGATTAGAGGAATTGCAGTGAGGAAGATATGCGAAATATCAATTGGGCAGCCATTTTGGCAGGCTCAGTAATGTATATTATCCTTATCGTGATAGTGGGTGGCTTAATCGTTAACACTGGAGGGGAGACGGTAGGGCCCATTACCGATATAATACTCACCCTTCTGTTAGTTCTGATAGTTGCCTATGTATCAGCGAGGAAGACTAAATTATAGTTCCTTGCAAAATTTAATAGAATGAGGTATTCTGGATTCCGATATTGAAAGGAGGGGTGCTATGGTTGAGGTTCGGAATCCGGAAGAGATCATTCAACGCCTTTCCCAGGAAAAATGCCTCTTGGTCAAACTGAAGTTTTTCTCCCGAAGTCACTTGAATCTCAGACAAAGACCCTTTTTTGCCTGAGAGCTACGTGGCTTCGGTTGAAAAAGCTTTCTTAACCTCGTTGCAAATTACAGGATGAATGTTAATGAAGCCGCTCAAGCTCTTGGCCTTGGAATCTCCACAGGATACAAATGGATAAATGATTGGAATGAGAAGGGATATGATGGCCTCATCCCTTCATCTAGGAGAGGGGGGAAGCCCCCTCGATTGAAGGAAAAAGATATTGAAATCCTTCAAGAGTTATTGCAGCAGAGGGATTTCTGGACAACTAAAGAGGTAAGGCTCCTTATCTTGAAGGAATTTGATGTTAATCTCTCCTATGATCAGGTGAGGAGGATATTGAGGGAGAGGCTCAAGATGCATTTTGGAAAGCCTTACCCCAGGGATTACCGCCGCCCCGAAAGATGCTCTCGAGAGGTTAGAGAAGGAGCTTAAGAAGGTGCTCGATGGGTTGGGAGGTGAAGAGATAGGAATAGGGTTTGTAGATGAGACCTCCCCTCAGACCACAGCCAACACGGTAAGGGTATGGAGCGAAGGTCTGCCGGTTGTCATCAAGAACACGGAGAGGTTGAAGGCAAATGCTTTTGGGTTCTACCCCTTGAGAGGGGAGGCGGTGATCCACTTCGGTAAGGACTCCAGGGAGGAGTCATTTATTGAGTTTTTGAATGTGCTTAGGAAGGAGAACCCCCACTACAAGGAGATAGTCTTGATCTTGGACAACTTCAAAACCCATCTCGGCAGGAGGGTGAGGAAGGAGGCCAGGGGGCTTGGTATCAGGTTGCTCTATTTGCCTCCCTACTCTCCCGACTTGAACCCCATAGAGTTCATCTGGAAGAGCATAAAGCGCATTATCTCCATCACTTTCGTTAAGGGGCTAGATGAGCTAGGAGAACTCGTGAGGGAATGGTTTCTACGGTTGGCTCGGAAGTTGTCCTTTCGTGTTATCATGACCTGGTGTCCCGGAGCAATTTTCTCTCTTTGGAAGAAGTTACTCTTGAAGAAGGCGTCATGATAACACGAAACCTTTGCCAACGCCTGGATTGAAAGGTTCCTCCCTTCTATGAAGTTTTGCGACTAATTATAATTGGTCATTGGTTCATTGGTCTTTTCTCCCTTTCGTCACGTATATCTCGGGCAAAGAAAGGTCTTTATCTGAGATTCAATTGACTTCGGTTGAAAATTTCTCCCTTTCGTCACGTAGCTCTCAGGCAAAGAAGGGTCTCTATCTGAGATACAAGTGACTTCAGTGGAAAAATTGGTCATTGGTCATTGATAATTTGACAAATATGGACTTTTATGGTATGAAATTTTTGAGCGAGTTCCGCCTAAAGGCTCCGCTCCAGCTACTGAAGGAGTAGAGGCTTTAGCCGGATTCATTAACATAGGTGACTGGCGAAATGAAATATAGCGTCTTTCTCGATGCCAAGAGGCTTTTTGTCATCGTCCTCTTCGCTTCCATATTCACTATGGCGGTAAGGATTCCTTGCGACTCAGATACATTCTGGCACTTGGCGAGCGGACGATATATCGTGGAGACCCGAAGCGTCCCATGCTACGACACCTTCTCACACACCGTGACGGGA
>MTLR01000096.1 GCA_002010925.1 Candidatus Bathyarchaeota archaeon JdFR-04 | reverse complement strand
TAAACTGCGGAAACCTTCAAGGATCACCATAGAAGCTTTTTCTCCGCAACTTTCAATTATCTCTTCCAGCGTTATGCTTGAGTTTTCTCTTTTGTGAAGTATGGTTGTCTCCTTTTCTGAGATTGCTATTATAGTTTGGGCTCCAGCTTGTGCGAATCGCCAAGTGTCTTTTCCCGGAGAATCCATTGTGAAATCTTTTTTGGGAATATGCTTAACCGCAACTATCTGATGTCCTCTGTCGGTTAATTCTTTGACCAATGCTTCTATTGTGGCCGTTTTTCCTGAGTTTTTGCTTCCAAGCACGGCGATTATTTTCACTTTTGACCTTCCGTTTTTTGGTTCTGTTAGGGTAGAGAGATTTCGGAGAAAGGTAAAAGCCTTTCCTAGAGGAAAATGGTTTAGCCTAGTTCTTCTTTGAAGATTTTTCTTAGGATTTCCGCTGGTACGTCTAATTTCGCTGAAAGCCTTTTTACCCATCGGATATAAGCGCGAAAAATGTTGCATAAGATTCGGCTTTTCTCCTCCTTTGTAAGTTTCTCTTCTGCCAATAAGAGAGCAAACCACCTGCCAACCTCAGAGAGCAAGTAATACTTAACCCACACAACCCGGTTATCAATTCGTTTCTTTTCCATATGTTCCGTTACTATTCCCAAATTAACAAGCGTTTTTAAATGTTCAATTATGGTTTTATTTGAATAAGTAAGCTTTTTAACAAGTTCTTTCTGAAAGATTTTCTTAGATACTCCTTTGCTTATGGAAAACTCCAGAATTTTAGCCGGAACTTCGGAGCCAAAAATCGTTTTTAAAACATCAAATTTTTCCTTCGTAGGTAAAAACATTATATAAGGATGAAACTCCTCTTCAACCATTCTAGCCTCCCCACACCCTTAAGTTTATGGACGGTATCCCTCCAAAATACCTACTGCCAGAACTGCTGAAACCAAATCGGCAGTAGTCCCGGGATTAAGCATGTTTCCAGCCTTCCTAAGCTTATCGTCAAACGTAAATAAACGCTTTCTTCCCTCAATAGTAGTTAGCCCTCCAAGCGACAGTATCTCCTTAGCTTCAAGAGATATTTTCTCCGCAATCTCTTTTCCAGCCTTTCTCGCTATTAATGTGTCCGGAACCTCTGACAAAATTTTCAAGAAAACATGCACCGTAGCCGTGTTAAAATCCCTTACATGTTTGAGCTCCTTAATGAAATACGGATAACCCATATCAAATGTTATGGGATAATCGTTTGTCCATTCAGCTGCAATAGAATCATAGCTAGAAGCTATCCTAAAAACTTCAAAAAGACTAATTTTGCATTTAAGAATCTTCTCTTTCGAATAGGGATCGTTGACATCAAGTTCCGGAGCTTTTCCCAGCCCGCCGGGTTTGGCTAGTTGGATGGCTTCATAGAGATTTATAGCATCAATTGGCGTAGTGGTTTCAACTACTAAGCGAAGATTCTGCCTCAACTGCTTAACCGAAATTTTTTTTCCCTTTACTAAGTTTGCTCCAGCTGCAACTGCTAAAGGGGCAAGGAGAATGAGAGTTCCTAAAACTGTGTTGCCGCTGTTAATCCAACTCGAAATTTTCCCAACGGCCTTTCTGATGATCTCACCTACTTCCGCCCTATCTGGATTTAACTTACCTAACCCTATCAGCACTCCTCGCTCAGCTGCTTTCCTAAAAAAGCCTCCTACAACGACTGCTGAAGATAGAAAATGTTCATAGCGCGTATCGCCGAAATCTGCTGTTCGGTGAACGTTGCCGGGTTTAGGATAAGCACTAACCTCTAGAAGCATAGCCAACTGCAAACACTCTGAAACATACTCACCTACATCAGGCAAACATTCCATTAAGCCTAATTCTCCATCACAGAATATCTAACTGAACAGTAAACTTTATTAACGTTATGTAAAAAATTACACAGCAATTACCTTAGTTACAAGAAGTGTATTTCAATGTCTGTTTGGAATCTATCCACAAAGAATGTGGCTCTTTTGGCTATTTTTTCATCTCTATCAGTAATAGTAATTAAGGTTATTCCGGGAATACCAATTGTAGGAGTACCTGACTCTCAGATAAAGTTTGATGCCGCTATTGCTCCAGTCTACGGGATGGTTATAGGCCCATACCTGGGTTTTTTAGCTGCCTTGATAGGTGGGCTTATAACAGCAGGCAGTCCCTTTACATTTCTTACCTCATTCTCTCCCGCGGTTTCGGCTTTAGTTGCTGGTTTCCTCACGTCTAAGCATGTATCTGAAAAAATCGGTTTCCCTGGATGGGCTGCAGCAGCAGCTATCCTAGGCGCGTTAATTGTTGGTTGGTATTTAACTTGGGTTGGTATCCAAGCTCCATTTTATCCGGTATTACATCTTGCTGGCTTCTTTGCTATAATCATTACAAGGAAGTGGATAGCCCAATCCTTTGATGAAATAGAATTAAAAAAGGAAGGCTGGCAATTTAAGCCCCTATACCTCCTTTTAGGAATAATTTCCGCCGTCTGCGCCTATATGTTTTCTAAACCTTACATAAGCGAAAAAGTAGAGATATTACCCTATCTTTCTCTTCCTTTATATTTAATTGCAGCAGTTCTAATTTTGTATGGACTCTTCGGTAAAGGCAAATTTTCTTTTATTTCCTCAGTTTTTATGGCAAGCTATTGTGGTATAGTTGCTGACCACATGCTCGGGAACTTGATTTTCATTAGGGTTATTGATATATTAATTCCACTAAAGGTTATTCAAGAATACTTTTTGAAACCCATGGGGCTTCCAGATGTCCCCTCACTTTTCATTTATATGGTTCCAGTGTCAGCTGCTGAGAGGATTCTTATGACTGTTATTGCTACAATATTTGGAGTTGGCCTATTAACAACGCTGCATAGACTTGGCTTTTTATCAAGAAAGAGTAAATAGTATCACGACGCTAATTGTAATAATAATGATGGAACCCAGAGCACAGGAAGGAGATTTTCTAGAAACCTTTGAAGGTTTAATATTTGATGTTAAAGGCTTAGTGCATCCACCTAACAAGATAATTGCCTTCCCTCGTTACTTTCCAAGCGAAACAGGTAAAAGAGAAAAGGATGGAAGGTTTTACTGTAAAGTTTACTCCATTTTAGAACGTTACCAGTTATTGCAAACGAATTTCCACCAATACTTAGTTTTTGATCCTGTTTTTGATGATACTCTTTGTGAGGTTCCTGTTGAAGCTGTTGAGAAACATTATCAGCCTGTTACGCGGCTTCGGGAACTTCGAAATGCGGATAGATTGGATGAATTAGAGAGTTTAGCTGTACATCTTGCGGAAATGTTAAAGGAAAATGCGAATGTTCCTTGGAGTTCCCTTGGAGTTTCTGGCTCTATTATGGTTGGGCTTCACACTCCAGAATCGGACATAGACCTAATCGTTTATGGTTCAAAAAATTGTCAAAAGGTTTACTGTGCTTTGAAAGAAA
>MTLR01000198.1 GCA_002010925.1 Candidatus Bathyarchaeota archaeon JdFR-04 | reverse complement strand
GCCTATTGAAACCCTTATTTTTTCAGGAAGATCCTTTGCTGTCATATGTTATTACCAGCGTTCAAGCGTTAGCAGCTCTTAAACTATAAGTTAGAGTAGTGTTTATGGTTTACCATTGAGTTGAGATGCAGGTCGAAAAGGGTATGTCTTACCGGAAACTGTTGGAAATGAATTTTTCCCTTTTTAAAGAAAAGATGGAAGAAGCTAGAAAAATTAGCGTGAAAAACTTTGGCAGAAAAATCTTTTTTTACGCTCCTGGCTTCGCCCATTACAAAACCCGGTTTTACTCTTCTAGACTTGAAGTGTTTCCCACAATTTCAGTTACAGGATCCTATTGTGCATTGAAATGCAAACACTGTGGGGGAACAGTGCTCAACACCATGTTTTCGGCTCCCAACCCTGCTGAACTTTTCAAACTTTGCAAAAACCTGAAAGAGAAGGGAGCTGTTGGCTGCCTTATCAGCGGCGGATGCCTACCTAGTGGTTCAGTTCCGTTAGGCAACTTTGCCGAAACTATTAGACGGATTAAACGTGAGCTTGAGTTAATGGTTTTCGTGCACACTGGCATTATAGACGAGGAAACGGCTTTCCAACTCAAGGAAGCAGAAGTAGACGCCGCCTTAATTGACGTAATAGGCTGCGAGGAAACTCTGCGAGAAATATATCATCTCGACACGGGAATTGATAAAATTGAAGGCTCCCTAAAAGCGCTGTGGAAGGCTCAGATCCCATTGATTCCCCATGTTCTTGTGGGGTTGCATTATGGTAAGTTGAAGGGTGAAGTTCAAGCCTTAAAAATTATTTCAAAATATCCGCCGAATGCTTTGGTAGTTATAGCTTTCATGCCCATCCGAGGAACCCAGATGGAAGGAGTTGAACCTCCTTCACCCGAAGAAATCGCCAAAATACTCACTATAGCTAGGCTAATGTTCCGAGAAACTCCCATACTGCTTGGTTGCATGCGTCCTAAGGGAAGCCATAGAGTATTAACCGACGTTCTGGCAGTGAAATCCGGGGTAAACGCCATAGCCTTTCCTGTCGAAAAAGCTGTGGAGTTCGCAAAAAATCTGGGTTACGAAACTATTTTTTCACCTTATTGTTGTTCCAAGATTTTCTTGGACATTAAAAGAGAAGGCTTCTCTATCGCCTAGCGTGGACTGTGCGGCAAAACCTGAAAAGAAGTTAGGGCGCTTTCGGCTTTATGGCTTTTGTTGGACATGCATCAACACATTTTAGGCAGTAAATACATTCGGGATCGGTAAATTTCTCCCAAGGCATATCCAAAATTCGAACTTTCATTGGGCAGGCTTCAACGCATAACCGACAATCGGCTTTGGTGCATTTAACTGGGTCACGCTTCAATCCTAAAAAGCTAAAATGGTTCAGAAAGGCTAAAGCTGCCCCATGAGGGCACAGGTATTTGCACCACGCGCGAGGAACATAGACTACTAAAGCTAAAACCCCAAACAAAATCAAAAATCGAACCCAGAGAATCACCGAAGCTGTTGAAGCTTCGCCAAGGATTTCCCAGAAGCTTTTCGTTAGCACGGCGTAACGTAAATCTGAAATAAGCCTTGGGACAACCGCGAACAGAGTGTCAGCTGGGCTTAAAACATTAAAGGGCGCTGGAGCAAATATCCCTAAAGCTCTCTCATATTGTCTACCAACACCCAACGCTAGGGAAGCCGAAAGGGTAACGCTAACAAACACTGCAACGCCTAAAACAAGGTATTTAACGTAAAGCATGGACTGATGGGTTCTCTCCGGAAAATCCTTATGCTTACGTTTAACAAATTCCAATATATCTTGAACGAACCCAAAGGGGCAAACCCACCCGCAGAGAGCTCTACCAAGCAAAACAGCAGCTATAAGGAAGGAAGCAAGAGGGATCCATGGAAAGACCAAGTCGTAGAGCATCCATTGTAATGCGGCAAATGCGTCGCCAACCGTTTTCTGTGAAGTCCCTAGTGTCCACATTACTGGAAGCATTAATGGAATGGTTGCTAATCCGAAAATCGTCCCGCAGAAGAGTAGGAAAGATAAAAACTGTATTATCCTCCGCGCCGTATCTATTTTTAAGAGTCTCTCATTCAGCTTCAGCAAAGCTTCCAACTTCCTGAAACGCTTGTTTAGGTTTAATTTCCCTATTTTATCTTCCGATAACTTTAACGTTTTCCACCCTTATCCATGGAGCAACTAACGTGCCAACCTGTCTTTCATTGTTAGCTAGAGCTGAAACGTTGTTTAACACTTCGAAGACCGTGCCGCTTAGCATGGCTCCCTTAACCGCAGTTTTTATTTCACCCTTCTCGATTTTCCATGAGGGGACGGCTACCACGGAGAATTCACCGCTTACTGGATTGCTACTGTGAGCGCCTTGAAGTAAGTACACAAGTAGTCCGGAGTCAATTTCACTTATGAGCTCATCTGTTGACTTATTTCCTGGCACAAACCTGAAGTTAGTGGATTCTATGCTTGGGGTTTCCATGTAGGGCGTGTTTCCACCTCGGTAAGCATTTCCAGTGCTATCCACCTCTTCCTTTCTAGCAGTATAGTTATCATAGAGAAAGCTTTTTAGAATCCCTTTCTCCACCACAATAGTTTTTCTCCTATCTACTCCCTCATCGTCGAAACGCCAAGTTCTGAAACCACCCTCTAAAATCCCATCATCATATATAGTGACATTTTCTGAAGCTACCTTCTCACCTATTTTACCCTTTAATGCAGATTGATTTCTCTGAACATAATCAGCCTTTACAGCGTTTACAAGCGTATAATTCAGCAGTAACTGCATTGCCAATTGTGTGAAAACTACCGTGTAAGGTTTAGATACAACCTTTTCGGCCTTAAGCGCTGAGGATGTCAACCGTGCTGTTTCGCTGCCTACCCATTCCGGATCAATATCCAAAGTTCTTTTAGCATCGAACTCAAAGCAAACGGGCGTAACGTAGTTGGCTTCCCTTGCAACCGCAGCTAAACCACAGCTAATAAAAGTTCCCTTGTCGTAACCTGAAACATCATAGGAGTTAAATATGGCTTTTGTCGCGCAAGAGGCTTCAACTTCTCCGTCCACCACGAAAACTCTCTCATCTTTTTCTGTGGCTGTCTGAAGCATTCGGGAGGCGATATCTACAAGTTCTTCAGAAGATAGCTCAAGAATCCTTCCATCGAAGGTTTTATAGACGTTTGTAAAGCATTTTCCCATGGTGAAACTTTTCCAGTTTGGGTCAGGTTTGCTAGCTTTGGCTGAACTGAAAGCTTTAGACGCAGCTTCTTCAATCTTTTCCTTTGTTAATAAATTGGTGTAAGCGAATCCAACTGCCTTATTGTAGACAGCTCGGACGCCTAAACCCTTGTCAGTATATGTTACCGTCTTGACTATTTGTCCCCTTTCAATATCAACCGCTGTTTTATGAATTTGGCAAATATATGCTTCAGCTTCGTCTGCACCGTCTTTCTCCGCGGCTTTGACTGCTCTTTCACATAGACTCAATGTTT
>MTLR01000109.1 GCA_002010925.1 Candidatus Bathyarchaeota archaeon JdFR-04 | reverse complement strand
CGACATGGCGCTCTACGATATTCTGGGAAAAGTTGCCCAACGCCCTCTTTATCGAGTTCTAGGCGGCTACCGAACTCACGTGTTAACCGATTTCACTCTTGGAATAAAATCTCCACAGGAAATGGCTGAAGCCGCTGTTAAAGCCGTAGAACAGGGCTTCAAAGCTTTAAAAATCAAAGTAGGCGTTGACCCTGAAGAGGACGTTCAACGGGTTGCAAAAGTAAGGGACGCTGTGGGTAGTGGAATAGCTCTTAGAATAGACGTGAATCAAGGGTGGACTCCAGAGCAAGCCGTGAAAACACTGGAAAAACTTGAAAAGTTTAATGTAGAATTTGTAGAACAACCCGTAAAAGCCAACGACCTCAAAGGCTTAACCTACATCCGAAAAAACTCCCCTATTCTAGTCATGGCAGACGAAACTGTCCATTCGCCCAAAGACGCTTTGGAGGCGATAAAAGCCGAAGCAGTAGACCTCATCAACATAAAACTCATGAAAAGCGGAGGAATACTCAACGCAAGGAAAATAGCTGCCATAGCTGAAGCAGCTGGAGTAAAATGCATGATAGGATGCATGGGTGAATCCACCCTTGGAATAACCGCTGCAGTCCACTTAGCAGCAGCCACCAAAAATGTATATTACGCCGATTTAGACTCCGACCTTCTACAAAGAGACAAATTGGTGAAAGGCGGAGCAGAACTAAAACACTCCTTCCGCATTCCGCCCGAAAAACCAGGAATAGGCATAGATAAGGTCTTCAAAGAGAAACTCGAGGGTCCAATAAAAGTCTATAAATAAAAATGTCTGCTTTTTCAAGGTTTATAACGAAGAAAGCTTAAGGTTCTATAAAGCCATTCGAGGGCACGGTTAAAGATTCCCTCGGCATTTCCCGATTTCCGTGTTTAACGGTAGAATTGTGCTCTCTTCTTAATGTTTAAATCCGTGCATACTTTTGAACAAATGATTTAGTATAAGGTTCTCCGTAAGTTTTAAGTTGGATTAAAGAGCATAGAATAGTTTGCCCTTAAAGGGAGAATGGGGAATGGAAAGGAGGGTATTATTCAGGGTATTGCTGACATTGTTTTTTGTAGGTGCGTTAGCTCTGGCTTTTGGTATGCGGTTAGTAAAAACAGACCAGGAAGAGGAATGGGTTCCCTATGTACCTTATCCAGAGCAGGTGGATTTAGAATTTTGGTTGGAGAATCAGGTGGCTTATGTTAAGGTTTGCATAACATTTGGTGATGCTGGATACAATGTATCAGATTGGGGAGATGTTGTTAGAGAGGGCTATGAGTTATGGGTAAATTCTGAAATCTGGGATTGGACTGGTCCAGCTGCTTTAGTTATTACAACATTCTGTTACACCTATAATCTTGGTGAACTAGAAGATGGAACATACACTTTCACATTTAAAGCGTGGAACTTTACAGTGAAAAGCATAAGATTTACCATTGGTCGACTAATATCTACTGTTAGCATCGACCCCGACGCTTTATACTTATGGACTGCAGGTAAGTGGATCACTGCACATGTTGAGCTTCCTGAAGGCTATAACGTCAGCGACATAAATGTAACCTCAATCCTGCTGAACGAAACAGTCTCCGTCCGCCTCTTAGACATGCCCACGGAGGTTGGGGACTCTGACCAGGATGGCGTTCCGGATTTGATGGTTAAGTTTGACAGAGCTGAGGTCGTGTCCTACATCCTTGCCAATGTCAACTTGACTAAGCTGTTCGAAGAAAGATTCATGACCATAACTCTCACTGTAACTGGTAAACTCAACGATGGTACACCGTTCAAGGGAAGCGACACCATAAGAATAATACGTCCAAACATTGGAAGGCCAAGGCTGATTCCGTGCTGATATAAACACCAAACCCCAGCTTTCCTCTTTTTCTGTTCAACCCTCAGCTATTGCCATTCTCAGTCTTCTGGCTTACAGTTTTCTTCTAGTTGAATCTAAGCTCAGACGCTGATGATGCGGGTGACCCCTGCTTACTTTTTTGTGTTAAGCAAGAATAAAAGGGGATGTGAATGGTCGAGATGATTGTTTTTATGGTTCGGTTTTTCCGAAGTTTATGGCTATCAATGTTAGGTCTCTTATATCCACTGTGTTGTCTTGGTTTATGTCTGCTTGAGGATTCCATCTTAGATGATCTGGACATGAACCAAAAGCCAAGCCAGCCGCAGCTATGTCCATTATATCTATTTTATTGTTGCCGTTAACGTCACCCAACATTTTAATCTTTAATATACGCGGGGTTATTATTGTGTTGTCTGATGTGTTTGCTTCATTTGGAAGTATTGATACTAAAGCTTTAATTGTATAGTTGCCATGTGCCACATCCTTAGTATCCCACAAAAAGACTATAGTCACATTTTCTCCAGGACCCAAATCAACTATTGTTTGAGTTTCAATTGGAGTATATTGGATGGTCACATTTGGAAATCTTGGGGTTTCAGCATAGTAAGCTGTGACATTGAGGTTTTCAACGATTGTTCCTTTATTCTCGATCTCAACGGTGATGTTAACGGTTTGTCCTATGTACAACTCGGTAAGGGATGTTTCAATTTTTATTATTGCCACATCGCGTATGGGGGGCTTGACTTCTATAAAACCACCCAATATATCATGGGGGATTTCCTCACTTTCAGGGTTCACTAATACTGAATTGTACTGTTGAAAGGTAATGTTGCCTGATGCTATGGCTCTAAAGGTAAACGTAACCAATGTCCCGTTTCCTTCGGGGAAAACAGTCCAGTTCCCAGTTTCATCGGGTAATAGGAGGCATCCAACTATATAGGACCCGCAAGGTCCCGGCTCAAGCACGAAATAAGTGTACGGCGGTGATTGTCTGTTTGGGAATTGCTTCATAAAAGGCCCCTCCCTTACCTCTAACAGTTCAAGTTCTTCGTTCCACTGCCATGGATAAAAAACGAATTGCCACCCAACCATATTCCAACGAACATCTAACTCGTTTATTGTTACGTGAATGTCAAAGATTTCTCCTACTCTTACCACTGTTTCTGGGGGGTATACCAACATACATGGTGTAGGCATTATCCAAGGCTTAGCTTCTTTAATGTTAAATGCCAATGTTAACATGCCTATTAACAACAGAATAAACAATAATACAGAAATCGCTTTCATTCCCAATTTCATTCATCCTAGTATTTCTATGAAAATAATTAGTTATAACTTGTGGAACATTTTTCTATATGCCCTATATGTACAAAATATCTTTTTTGACTTAACGATTCATTCCCCAAAGGATCTTGGATTGCTCGGTGTGTAAGTGGTTTAATTCCATTTTTGATGAGGGATATAGCTTCCTTTTTTGTTTTGGTGGTTCATTGTCAGTTGCCTCCTCGGAAGGATTGTTTGGGTTAGATTCAAGGGTGTTTTGGATAAATTTTTGTTTCAAGACTTTCTTCTTAGATCCTTAAAAGGGTTGAGCATTTTTTGGGGAAGAATGTTGAAGCTGAGTTAAACATCTTGTATAAACAAATTATATAAACAACATAGGAAGGGGGATCATATTAGAACCCG
>MTLR01000068.1 GCA_002010925.1 Candidatus Bathyarchaeota archaeon JdFR-04 | reverse complement strand
TACCTATTTCATTACTGTCATAGTAGAGAGTAACAGTGAATGTTTCTTCCATTATTCCTTCGTTTTCGACGGTTACGTAAACCTGGACGATTGTTCCGATCGCTATTGTAGACAGCGTGATATCTGTTACGGCGATATTATGGATGGCTGGATAGAACGTTGTCTTCGGAAACGTTTGGATTATGGCGTCATTAAATAAGCATGGGGTATATTCATAGTTTAGCCACATTAGGAATGTATCTCCGTAATGTGGGCTGAACTTTGGCACCATTGGGTGTCCAGTTACCGAACCGCTTTCTCCAGGAGGTACAAGAATTAGAGAAGTGTCCCAACCATCTTTACATTCATATATTCCTCTATAGGATGCACCTGAATCAACGTAGAGAACTTCCGTATCGGATAACGTCCTATGGTAGAACCTTCCCGGGTTAACCGTAAACGGGCCTCCGTCGCAGCCGACCGGTATAGGCGGCACGTTTAGGTAGCCTATTTGTTCTCCCATCGTATGCTCAAACATGACCACATGGAGGTTTCCATATTCCCAGTTTGAGAAGGCGGCGTCAGCTGGGGGGCCAAGCTGACTGGCTATCCAGTTCAAAGCGTCACGTAGACTTTTATTCATGATCTGGGGCATTAACTCGAACTCTGACGTTCGTTGATCGTCAAATAAAGCAAGAGCGTATGGGTTCCAGCTCCAAGTTTGAGTCATGTTCCAAAGAGGAATTATCATGTTTGGGAATGGATACAAGCCCATAGCTGCCCATAGCTCATCTCCAAATGTATTCTCCGCAAACTTTTCCAAGAAAACCTCCCATATGAGTGGAGCCACTAAACCTCTTAATTCACTGTAATTCCACGTTGCCAAAACCGTAAGCGCATTTTGTATAGTTTCGTTTGTGTCTGTCGCCATAACGGCTAAGAGTATAGGAACGATGTTTCTAGCTGGAATGGAAACGATGTCCGATTGTATCGCCTTCATATCTTCCATGCTTATTGGGCTTAGCGCTTCAATTAGCTCCGTAATTCTCTGCGCTCGGTAGCCAGGGGCAAATCCAAAGGACGGCCCAATCCAGATTGGCCACGGATATCCAAAGTATTCTGGACCTATGGGTTGATTATTCGCAGTAACTATGAAACCTTGCTTCGGGTTTTCAACGTACGGTAGGGATACCTCCCCAGGCCATGGATCAAAGGGATAGTCAACTGGGTTTGTTGCATGGGGCAGCCAACCCATCCACTCATTTTGACCAGCAGATCCGTTGCTGGGGACCACCCCTAGGGTTCCGGTTCCAGCAGGCGGTGGAGGTGGCCTCAACGGAATTTTTCCTGAAGGACACCAAGCAATATTTCCAGATTTATCTGCATATACGTAGTTCTGGATTATAACTGACATGTAGCTTACGGCTTGTTTCCATTCTGAGAGATTCGTAGCGTTCATAACAAGTGAAAAACCTACGATTTCTCCATATCCTGACTCCTTACCATTCCAACGAACCGCCATTTTGTCAAAAGGTGGAGGCAGCGGAGTACTTACTATAGGGCCATGCCTTGTTGAAACCACAGGTATGGTTATGGGATATACAAAGTTGTATATTGTAACCATCTCTACATTAAAAGGCTCCCAATGGTCCACATAGTAATAATGAGTTTCATTAGACACGTAGTAGTACAGATCAAGAACATCGGCCATAAGATTCGTAACTCCAAAAGCGATATAGTCGTTATGTCCGCTGTATATCACTGGCCCCCCAGGGATACAGACTCCAATGACATTGCCCCAGCCTGGAACATTTATGTGAACCTGCCAGTTGATGCCTGGAGCTTGTAGGTTGAGGTGTGGATCGTTAGCCAGCATGGAATTACCAGTGGTTGTGTTTAAGCCGCTTATTACCCAATTGTTGCTTCCTTCAAACCCGTAGAATCCTAAGAATCTTTTCAGCGGAGCGGTTATATCTTCTATACGTTCAAGATTCACTAAAGGTGGGTCTGGAGGATTAATTATAGTCATGTTTACTCCTGAGATGGGCATTAGAAAGTCTGACATCCCAGGAAGACCGTATGCTTCATAAATAGGATCTACCATGGCAGAGAAAGCTCCCTTAATTATTTCCTCGCCCGATGTATCTGTCAGCATTATTCCCATCAATCCAGCCACTGCAATAGAGTCGGGCGGAGTCCAAGGATAAGGTATGAAATACTCCACAGGCAGCCCGGTTGCTAGCGAAAGAGCCCTGTATTCAAGTGGGACGTCATCCGGTATAACCATGTCCGCAATGTAGCGGTTAACTCCTTTCGCAAATTGTTCAAGGTTTTGTTTGATGTCTGAGGGAATTATGCAATCTGGATACAACCCGTTCCAAGTGTCCACTGCTATTTGGTATATGCCAAGCGTTCGCATTAAAACGTCTATTTCTAATGTTGAGTCACCGAAGATCTCTGAAAGTCTACCAGCTGCCGTTCTTCTAAATAAGTCCATCTGGAATAATCTATCTTCAGCCATTACGTATCCTAGCGCAAAGTATGCATCGCTAATGCTTTGAGCATATATATGAGGAACACCATATTCGTCTCTATAAACATCGACGTAGTCTTGGATGATGCCGGGTATTAAATCGTCAGAGTTCCCGAAGGTTGATGGAGGCACTATGCATATCGCAAGCAGCGCGACTAACAAAATTGTTAGTGATGATATTCTTCTCCCTTTCATTTTACATCCATGTAAAGGATATTTTATAATTTATTAAATGTTTATGGAATTTTCTTCTATCAAAACTCCATTTTTTAATTATTGGATGACTATTTTTGGATAATACAGATGAAGTTAATAGAACATGAAAAATCTTCACTTTAAAGATATTTTATTTATTTTTACGTTTCTTTAACAACACGAAAATAACTAACGTATAAAATCCTAAGCTTCCTAAAAGTCTTAGAAAAGCCGGAAAAAGGTTGTTTAATGATAAACCCAACTAACAAAATGGTGTGATTATTGAATTGTACAACAGTTGAATTGTTGTAGGGTTGCACGGAAATACTTATTAAGTCGTAATACACGCGATAATATTGACTGCCTCCGGATGGAAGATCTATGCAAACCGTAACTTCCCATGAAAAACATAAAATACAGCAGGAAAGAGTACTAAAAGTTATAGACAAAGCCTTAACCCAAATCTTTGGAATAGAAGCTACCAACTTAATATATGGATACATTGAAGAAAACCACAGAGTGAGAAAAGACGAAATCGTTGAAAAACTTGAACATTTTACTAGGGGGCTAGAAGAGTTTCTTAGCACAGGCGCTTATGTCATAGAAAAGAAAATTCTAGAGGATATATATTCAGACCATGGGCTGATACGTCGACTAGAATCTGAGCAGATTTCAAATCAGTTAGACTTTGTAAGTCAAGTAAAACTTATCATAACATCAAAGTGAATACTTCGATAAACCCAAAATTTTAGTATTAACTTCATAGGACACAGTAGTTTATTCATTTTTCTATTATAACCAATAGTATTTATAAGCCATTCCTAGATACTATTTTACCTCTTCGGGA
>MTLR01000093.1 GCA_002010925.1 Candidatus Bathyarchaeota archaeon JdFR-04 | reverse complement strand
CATGTCGGGGATTATGGACAGCATTAGGATTGTGGGGATGTCGATTTCTGTTTGCAAAATCTTTGCTAGAGTTTTGGCGGTTAAATAGCCTATAGCTAAATGGCCGACAGCAAACATTTTTGAGCATTCCTTTTGATATTAGCTTAATGTTTCTTCGTTGTTTTAAAGATTATCAAAGAATATATGCAGAAGAATTTAACTAGACATCGTCTGGCGGCGCATTTTTCTGTGCGCAGAATCGCCAAGACGAAGATTAGTGTCTAAAATGTGATTGGGAAATAATAAATTTGTCGAAAGTTTAGGTGTATTTTGCAGTGAAAGCGTATTTTAGAATATTTTTTAGAATTTTCATTCCGTCTGATAATGCGCTTAGTTTGGAGACGCCGAAAGTTCTTCTATGGCAGCTGATTGGTTCCTCCTTTACTGTGAACCCGTTTTTTAACCCTTTGATTGTTAGTTCTGTTTCAATCTCGTATCCGGTTGATTCCAGTCGGATTTCTTTTAAAACTCGTTTTTTGTAAGCTCTAAAGCCCGTTTGACTATCTGTAATAAGTTTTTTTGTTAGGGCAAAAATGAACACATTAAACATGAAATTTCCTACTAAATTTAGTTTAGAGGTGCTGTTTCTGCCATTACCGTTTAGAAATCTCGATCCTAATACTATGTCAACGCCGTTAAAAAGATGGTTCATTAATCTGGGGATTTCCGTTGGATTGTGGGAACCGTCTGCGTCTAGGGTGATTATTATTTCACCTTTTGCTTCTTTGAAACCTCGTTGTAGGGCGTATCCTTTACCCTTATTTCTCCCGTTAGTTAGGACTTTTACATTGTAGCTGGATGCTATATCTCTTGTTCTGTCAGTTGATCCGTCATCGACAACTATTATTTCATAGGGAACGTTTAGACTTTCTAACGTTAAGATTGTTTTTGATATTGTTTCTCCGATAGTTTTTTCTTCGTTATAAGCTGGAATAACCACTGAAACTAGAAGCGAATTCACCCTTTCTCCCAACTACAGTTCTACAGTGCCTAGTTAATTTAAATGGGTAAGTACCAAAGTTACAGAAAATCTAGTCTAAAGTTTTGGAAAAAATTTCTACCATAAAAATAATATTTATGAAATTATATTTCAGAATGGATAAAATATTCGCGCGATAACTGTGGCCATAAATCCCATTCCGAGGGCTAGTGCTACTAGTCTTAATCGTTTCTTTTCTATTATGATGTTTCCTGCGTGTCCGGTTGCAGATGATATAAGTTCCGATGTTATTAGGAGAATTATTGCTGTTACGGCTAGCCAGAGACTTATATCTGATATGGATAGCGGGAATTTCATTTTCTAGCTTTCCTCAAAACTGTACCAGAATTCGATGGTTTCACCTTCTGCAGATACTTTGTTGTGATGGATTGTTACTGCTTTGCTTGTTGTTTTAGCGATTGCGCATGCTATGGCGCTTGCCAAGGGGCATCCAAGAAAATGAATACTTTTTAGATTTTGCTTTTTTATGTAGAGTTTCTTATAGATTGAGTTGGTGATTTTTAGGTAGATTTTGCTGTTTTCTTTTTTCATTTCGATTTCCTTTGCTAGTTGTAGGTTTTCTGTGAGTATTGAAGGGAGATTTTCGATGAGGGTTTCTATGTCTATATTAGTAGTGTCGGTTCTCAGTTCTTTTTCGATTTGGTCTAGTATGCCCAGTCCTGGTGGGGATATGCATATTCCGTTTGGATTTTTGATCATGAATTTGCTTTTTGCCATATCTTCTATGGGTGGCATGCTTGATTCTGGGTATGCTGATATAAAAACTACCATTTCTTTTAGGCCTTTGAGGTGTTCTGGTAGGTAGGCATCTTTTGGGTAGGGAGGTATATAGTAGCTTTTGCCTTTGAATTTTAGGTCTTTAATGATTCTATCGATTGTTATGTAGGAGGATGTTGCCACTGAGTCTAGTAGGTTGCCTTTGACGTATCTTGCGGGTTTTATAAAGAAGAATAGTGCGCCCCAGAAGGTTAGGGTTAGCCCGATGAATGCTAAGATTTGGGATTCTTTGAGTATGGAGTATATTAGTGATAGAACTCCTGGAATTAAGAAGGCTGTTCCTATTTTTTCCGATGGAATTCCTTTTTTCTTTATTAGTTTTAGGTTTTGAACTTCTGCTTCTAGATGTTTTATTGTTTCTATTAGGTATTGTGTTGTACGAAGTTTGGTTGATTCATCTTCGTGTTTTTCTTGTTCGTTATTACTCATTTGTTTTCAACAAAAGTGAAGTGGATTCGCTTTTTAAGGTTTCTATATCTTTGCTATGAGTACTTTCCAAACAAGTTTTGAATAGCTGTCTGTGAAAGCTATGTCCTTTTTTATGAATCCATATTCCTCGAAGTGATTTAATTTTTCAATGAGATCATTTAGCTTTGGTGATTTTTCTGTTTTTGACTGTAAGGCTTTTAGAATATCTCTTGTTTCGATGTTTCTTTTTGACTTAGTTAAGTTAATGATGGTTTTGAGGAGGAGTTTGTCTTCTTTGGATGCGAAGCCTTTAAAGAGTTTTAGGTTTCTAGCTTTTTTCCTTGATTGGTAAAGTTGTTGGAGGGTTATTGTTATGGTTAGGAAGGTTATACAGGCGGCGAGTGTTAGTTGGATTGCTGGGATTCCTAGGGAGATTAGTGATTGAATTTTGAGTGGTTGCCAGTGGTTTGCTATTGTTCTGCCTATAAAGAGCAGTTTGTTTTCGTGCCTTTTATAGTCTGTTTGGTCGTTGGTTAGGATTATTAGGCTTATTCTGACGTATTTTTGTTCTACTGTGATTCCCGTGTTGAAGGTTGCTTTTTCGAACCAGTAGAGTGTGATTTGCGTGTATTTTGCTGGGTGATTGAAGGTTAGGTAGCGTGCTACTATTGGAGGATTTTCTAGGAGTTGTATTTCTCTTGAGTCTAGCACTGATACTATGGGATAGCGTCCTTGGGCTGTTTGCCAGGTTATTAGGCATACTTCCCAGCTGTGGAGGTTTGAAATGCTGTTAGCAACGTTAATGGAAACGTAGACTGTTGAGTTTGAAGGGATATTTGGGAAGTAGGCGTAGATAAGGGCGGCGTCTTGGCGGGCTATTTTCTCGTAATATGCGTCTCTATAGAGGAATTTTAGCGTGTAGTTTTCGATTTTGGGGAGAACGTTTATTGCGTCCTTCCAGCTTGTGTTGGATGTGACCTTGATTGGGCCTTCTGCGATTGCATATGTGGGCGCATTAACAACTAATGTTACTAATAAGCAACCTAGGAGTAGCGATGTTAGCTTAGCCCAAGTTTTTGATGAGACTTTGTTGTTGAACAGATTTAGGAATTTTCCGCAGCTTAGGCAGAATGTTTCTTTGCTTTTTAGAGCTTTTTTGCATTCTAGGCATGGTTTAGCTTCTCGCGGTTTTGGGAGGATTTTTATTTTTAAGGTTTTTTCAGCTATTAGGAGAGTTAGGGTCATTCCGGTTAGGATTAGCAGTAAGCCTGCGGCGAGGTGGAAGACGGCCATCGCTATTTCTTCGCCGAATAAATATCCTATGGAGACTATGGTTG
>MTLR01000168.1 GCA_002010925.1 Candidatus Bathyarchaeota archaeon JdFR-04 | reverse complement strand
GCGATGAGGTTGCAAAGGGAATAATCGAAGCGCAGAAAAGAGTTTGCTACGAAAAGCCGATGGTTATACGATTAGTAGGCACTAACGAGGAAGAGGGAAAACGCTTGCTGTCCGAAGCAGGCATCCATGTGCTTGAAAGTATGGAAGAAGCTGCTGAAAAA
This sequence comes from Candidatus Bathyarchaeota archaeon JdFR-04, assembly GCA_002010925.1. Lineage (GTDB taxonomy): Archaea > Thermoproteota > Bathyarchaeia > Bathyarchaeales > UBA233 > UBA233. The sequence continues at coordinate 3,410 of MTLR01000168.1, read as the reverse complement.
GCTGTTCAAATAGCAAGAGAGGGCAGCTAAAATGGGCATTATAGTGGATAGAAACACCAGAGTCATAGTTCAGGGAATAACCGGAACACAGGGGAGATTCCACACAAAAGCCATGCTGGAATATGGAACCAAAATAGTCGCCGGAGTAACACCGGGAAAAGGTGGAACCCAAATTCACGGAATACCAGTATACGATACTATTGCTGAAGCCATCGAAAAACACAACGCAAACGCCTCAATAATCTTTGTCCCAGCTCCCTTCGCCCTAGATGCTGCAATAGAAGCCATCGAAAACAACCTAAAAACCGTAGTCATAATTACTGAACACATCCCAATCAAAGACTCAATTCAAATAATGCACCTAGCGAAGGATAACAACACAACAATCATTGGACCTAACACTCCAGGCATCATAACCCCAGGCGAGTGCAAGTTAGGCATTATGCCAGCTCACGTTTTCCACAAAGGAGTTGTAGGCATAGTTTCGAGGAGCGGAACCCTAACCTACGAGATAGCTAATAGCCTAACCCGAGCCCAACTTGGACAGTCAACATGTTTGGGCTTAGGCGGAGATCCGATCGTAGGGCTAAACTTTATTGAAGCCCTGAAAATGTTTGAACAGGACCACCAAACAAAAGCAATAGCCCTAATAGGTGAGATCGGTGGAAACCTCGAGGAACTCGCAGCAGAATATATAGAGAAAATGGATTATCCTAAACCTGTAGCAGCCTTCATAGCAGGGAGAACCGCTCCGCCGGGTAAAAGAATGGGACATGCTGGAGCCATAGTCATGGGAAAAGCAGGGACCGCTCAGACAAAAATTGAAGCATTGAAATCCGCAGGAGTAGAAGTGGCTGAAAAACCCGGAGACATAGTTAGAATTTTAACTCGAAGGCTTCAAGATAACGGCGGAATGGAAAACTATATTTAAAGGCACCTGAACGTAGAATAGCAATAGACACAATAGGGAAATAATTATGCCAGTAATGGATCCGATAAAAAAGGCGATCGCGCAGAAACATAGGTTATACATGAAAATTTGTCGGGAGTGTGGTGCCCGTAATGCCCCAGGCGCAGTTAAGTGTCGAAAATGCCGAAGCAAAAACTTGAGATGGAAGAAACGAGAGCTAGTAAAGTAATAGCACAACAACCTCCCGGTAGGGTATATCTCCACTAAATGTTGCCTTAAGAGGGTTTTGCAAAGTTGCCTAAAAAAGGGATTTTGGAAGAAATAGCACAGGAAATAAGCGTTTGTCGCAAGTGTCCACTTTGGAAAACGCGAAAAAACGCTGTTCCTGGCGATGGACCTCCATCAGCTACTCTAATGTTTATTGGTGAAGCGCCGGGTTATTGGGAAGATGTTAAGGGAAAACCCTTCGTGGGAATGGCTGGAAAAATCCTTGACTCACTTCTTGCCATCCTTGGAATTCCAAGGAGCGAAATATTTATCGGTAATGTTTTAAAATGTAGGCCCCCGCAAAATCGTGACCCTACTCCTGAAGAAATTCGCACCTGCACTCCTTTTTTGGATAGGCAAATCAGGGCATTATTACCACAATGTATTGTGACACTAGGGCGGTATTCTACTGGCTATATTTTCTCCAAAATGGGCTTAAAGTTTAGCTCCATAGGNGNNGTTCACGGCAGATTTTTCGAGGGACAATTTTTAGGTTTAGAGGTTTATATCTTCCCTACTTATCATCCCGCTTCAGCGTTGTACAGTGCCAGAAATCGTAAAACCTTAGAAGAAGATTTTAGAACTTTAAGGGATGAACTGAAGCGGCGGGATTTACTAAAGTTTTAATTTGGTCAGGAACATTTTAGTGTCTGGAAGGCACGAAACTTGGTTTTAGCTCCTCGATTGGAACTGAGAAGGAAAGTTTCCCAGCTTCAAATTCAAATAGGGAAGACACGAATCCCCAGAGTGCTTCTTGGAACTTCCCCTTTTCTTGGAGCCGGACAATTTGGAAAACGAGCCCTTAGGTATTACCAAAAGTTTCAGCGTCCCAGGAACATTGCGCAAATCATACGTGCTGCAATCGACTTAGGCGTTTTAGGGGTTCAAGTTCTTCCGGCGTCTAAGGTTTTCGAAGCGATACAGATTGTTGAATCTGAAATTGGGAGTAAACTAACCTTGGTAGGAACTGTTGGTTTACGTGATATATCAGAAGAAATTAGGGTTTTCGGGAAATTCAAAACGGCAGCTATGTTGCTTCATGGGGGAGTAACCGACTGTTATAACCATAAACTGGTTTCAGAATTGCTTAATAAGATCCACACATCCAACTGTTTGGCTGGTTTGGTCAGCCATCATCCACTAGCAACATTGCGGTGGATTCAAAAGAAAGACTTAACCGCAGATGTTGACTTGTTAATGCTTCCTTTTAACAAGCTTGGAATGTTTATGGACGCTAAGCCCGCTTTAATTGCCAAGGAAATCATCCGTGTTGGAAAACCAGTTATAGGAAAGAAGGTTTTGGCGGCTGGATATCTCTCACCAAAAGACGCTTTCCGGTTTATAGCTAAAAGCAATTGCATAAGCGCGGTTGCTGTGGGAATAGCTTCCGTCAAAGAAGCTGAAGAAACCTTTACCACAGCCGCATCCACCCTTTTTGAATAAACTTTCTAAAATCGGGTTTAAAAGGTAAACGTGTATGCCCACTCGATCTCTTGAGTTACATCTAAACTATGAGTTGATAACTGGTAGTTTTCTTCAAAGGTTAAATCGTTTCATGGTTGAAGTTGCTATAGACAACCGGAATGTTTTAGCACATCTTCCTAACTCTGGAAGGCTAACCACAGTTTTGGTTCCAAACGCCAAGGTTTTCCTTAAGAAAGTCCCTCAGGGCAGATTTAGACGGAAAAGTATGTATGATGTCTTCGCCGTTAAAACACGGGTTTCAACAATCGTAGACACAAGATTTTCCAGCTTTCTAGCGGAAACAGCAGTTGAAAATGATTTATTTAAATCTTTTCGAGGATACAGAGTTAAACATAAAAACTTTCGTGTCGGAAACGCTCTCCTAGATTTGAAACTAGAAAAGGGCGGTAAGGCGTTCTTTGTAGAGGTTAAGAGCGTAACTCACGTGATCGATGGGACAGCTTTGTTTCCAGACGCCCCAACCCAACGAGGCGCAAGACATGTCCGATTATTAACCCGCTTAGGAAGGGCAGGATATAACGTTGGGATTTTCTTCTCCGTTCAGAGAAGTGACGCCAAGGTTTTGAAGTTGAACCGAAAGGTAGATCCCAAATTTTCCTCTTTGCTTGAAGAAGCTGTCAAAAAGGGTGTAGAAGTTTTTATCCAGACAGCAGTTTTCAGGCAACCAAACATCATCAGAATCTTTCCAAACTCTCCAAGGTTTGAGCTCTAAAGTTTAATTTTTTGTTTAATCTCCATCAGCAGCTCC
>MTLR01000166.1 GCA_002010925.1 Candidatus Bathyarchaeota archaeon JdFR-04 | reverse complement strand
TACGTTTAATTTTAGCTAGACGTTCACCTTTCTCTCTACAAATAAGATAGTATTGTTTGTTGCGAGGATTCCTGACACATGCACAGGAGCCCTCTGGTATCTTTGCCATTGCTGATCACCTTAGACAGGCTCGTACCTTGCACAGCGTCTAACCTTTCTTACTTCCTTTCTAACACATCTTCTACGGCCTGTTCTCGGATCCACCTCCCAGTCAACACAGACTGGAGCGTTTACTTCTTTATATTCAACACATCTTCTTTTCACGCCCATTGCATACACCTCGAAGTTTTTGTATTGTTGTCAAGAAATAACATCGCAAAATAAAATAAAAAAAGTCCGAAAGTTCCTTTATTTTAGAAAAAAAGATCTTCATACATGGTTTTTAAACTTTGCAAGGAACTGGAACCCCTTCTGAGGCGGGCAGCGGCGGCGTTTAGAGGCCGAAATTCACTTCCTAATTTGCGTATTTTCGGAAGAATTAGAGCGGTTCCGGTTCCTTAAAACTAGCCAATCAGCTTGTATTTTTTGTTAAATGGATCGTGAGCTAAAATTCCTCTTTCCTTTAATTTAAAGAGGGATGATTTTATTGTACTAATATTGATACCTGGTAGATGCTGTCTTATATCTGCAAGAGAAAACCATTCGGTTGGGAAATGCTTTCTGATTGTTTGTTCAATTTTCCGTATCTTGAGGCTTTTTCTTCCTTCCTTTTCCTCTTTTAACGTTTCCTCTATAAATCCTGCCTTAGGTGCGAGAGTAGCTTCAAGTTCCGATACACTTCTAAATGCGATCTTTTTCCTTTCGCCTGTCAAGGGATCCACGAGGCAGGGAACAAAATTTATGTTAAGTATGTCTGCGAGAGCTTCTCCATAGGATCCATCCTCAGCATTATATAGTTCGAGTTCTATACCGTCTCCGCGAGCAAGAATCCTCCTTAATCTTTGAAAACTTTTGCTTTTAAGGAGATTTTCACATATTGCACAGCTCGGTTTAAAAAAGAGCCAAAAAACGCGTGGCTGTACTTTTTGTTTAACCTGGCTCTCACTCACGAATACCTCCCTCCATAATAGTGTAATCTAGTAGGCCGATTGTTTCTTCAATTGCACCTTGAATCTTTATTAAAAGACCTTTTACTTCCTCGGGATCATATATTGTTCCATCATCATTGATATGTTGTAATAATAATTCAAGCGAAGCGAAAATGCTGAGAGGCCCCGCCATTGCGGGAGCACTAAAAAACGTTGAATCCCTTTTAAGAAGATAAATTTGACATATTTTTACTAATCTTCGGAGCTCTCCTGCGATGTAAACTATGCGTTCAACATTTTTCTCATCAATATAGTATTCTCGCAAAAATCTGTTGAAGGGCGGTGAAGGATAACCTTTGGCCTTCAAACAGTCTTTTAATTCAAGGAATAGTTCTCGGAGCCTTCTCTTGATTTTCGAAGGATTTATTTCCACGTCTTCAACCGTAAGATATTTTTCCTTTTCACTCTTTACGTTTTCCACGTTCCTCCTCCTCCTGCTCAGGCTTCCTTCCACGCATCTCTTCTCTCATTTCGCGAAGTTCCTTAAGCAGTTTTCTCATTTCACGCATCATATCGATCAAAGCATCGCTGCTAAGGCCAATGATCTCCGAGGCAACTTCGAAACCATCCTTAGTATGCTTAATGAACTCGCTGCTGCTTTTTATTCCTGCCTCCCTAATCGCACTACTTAGCTCTGCCAGTACTTTATCTTTTTCAGCTGCTTCTTTTCTTAGATTCTTTATCTCTTCTCTGATTTTTGCTAATGTTTGTTCATATGCACTTGAAACGCTATTAACGAGGTTTATATTTCCTATAAGTGCTTGCGGATCAAAGGGCTTTTTCTCGTATTTTTCAATTACCTCAATTTCCCTTTCATCTCCTGGATTTTCCGCAGCAATTTTCTTCTTCACAACTTTTGGAACCATAATTTCCTTTGGAAACAAAGGTGCTATATAGATTCTTTTAGACCAAAATCCTCTTTTTTCAACTCTTTCAATTTTCCCGTAAATTTTAGTTAAAATAAAAGAACGTACAACATATGGAGGTTCCCAGCGGCCCCATTGTAAAACCACTTCATGTTTTGGAAACACTCCCACTTTGATGGCGTTCTTCCCCTCACTCTTGTATGGTTTTCTCCAAAACGGTAGGAAGCCTAAATGTTGTTTCACGGGATCCTGCACATCTCCGAATAGTTCCTCAACCAAATAGACTTCTTCCCCTGTAAATAGCAGAAAGAAAAATAGAGCGACACCTGAACCAAGTAGGAAGTATGTTCCACTGACACCGAGAGTTAAAACAATTTGATTCCAAAATGCTATAAGAAGTATGGCTGCATTTACAGCTACGGCGACCCATAAAATTATATCTAAGCTTTTTAGACCTTCTCTAAATCTTTCAACTATTTCCTTCTCCCATTTCTGTTTGATTTTCTCCCGGATTCCTACCGTTTGACTCATGGCTTAAAACCCCCCTCAAAACATTCTCTAGGCTTACACTTCTCCTGTAGAAGAAAGCTAAAACACCAAATAGGGGAATAAAGAACAAAACAAGATATAGAAAGGCCTGCCACTGCGGAATAGAATACGTTACAACCTTCACTTCTTTCTGTTCAACGTTTACAGAAACAATCGAAACGACATCAACAACTATATTTAAACTGTAATTTGATCCTTCCCGAGTTGTCCCACTAATTAAAACTTCGTATCTCCCGACTTCAGTAAACAAAACTTCTGTTTGAGTTTCTGTTTTTGATTTTATTTCTGCTCCTTGCTCTGGTGTAACTGTTACATTTAACTTTGAAAGCTCGGGATAATTGAAAACAACCGTTTTATTCAAAATTGTCGTAAATTCACTGCTATATGTGAAACTCGGAGGCGGAGGCGGAACAATTTTCCCATACGCTTCAATAACATATACTAAAACTAAACTTTCGTTGTAAACGTCTGTCCCGGCGATTCGAATAATATAGGTTCCGTTACTATGAGCAATGAATTTAAGTTGATTTGGTGCGTGGACATACGTGTATTTTAGATTTCCAGGCGATGTAGTAACAATAACAGTGTAATTCGTAAACTGCGGCTCAAAAGTAATTAAGACCTCTTTATCAACTAGGATACTAAACTCTTGGTAATAGACTCGACTTGCGTAAGCTCCTGGCAATATAATTAATGTCATTATTAATAATGATAATGATAGTACCGGCAGCCTATATTTTGATTGCATTTTTAACCTCCTCTTTTATGTCTCTAATCGAGAAATCCAAGTAGATTTTAACGGTGTCGTAATCTGCGTGGCCGAGCAGCCGCCTCACATATTCGAGATTTTTCGTTTTATCAAGAAGCCTTATGGCGAAAGCGTGGCGAAAGGCATGAGGTCTTAATCTTCTCCCCAGGATCTTCTTGGTCAATCTGTAAATTAGGTCCCTTGCTCCCCGCTGGGATATGTTAAAAAGCTTTGTGTCACAATTCTCAACGTATTTTTGCATGTATGGTTTAAGTTGATCTGCAATAATAACTTCCCTTACGGCTTCCGTCTTCTTCTTTTTCTGTTTGACAACAATTATTTCATCTGC
>MTLR01000141.1 GCA_002010925.1 Candidatus Bathyarchaeota archaeon JdFR-04 | reverse complement strand
CTGCGAGGGCTAAGCCTATGCCAGTATTTCCTGAAGTAGGCTCTATTAGAACATATCCAGGTTTTATGACTCCTGCCTTTTCAGCTGCTTCAATCATGGAAATAGCTATTCTATCTTTAACGCTTCCACCTGGATTAAAGAATTCCAGTTTTGCGTATATGAAAGCGTTTAGCCCTTTTGAGATTTTATTTAATTTTACAAGAGGGGTGTTTCCTATTGTTTCCAGTATGTTATTGAAAACCTGGCTTTCGCCCAGTTTTATTTTGGTTTGGTGTAGGATTTGCAAGGTTGTTCTTTTCTCCGTTTTTATGCTGTGTTTATAGTTTTATAACAGTGTTATAAAGCTTGTGAAATAACTGTGGAATAATTCGAACGCATCGCTCATCCTCAACTAAAAAATGAAAACGGGGTTACTGCTTTCTGTCGCCTTTTATGCCGATAACTATTTGCTTCGCTTTAATATTCACGCCGGAACGCTTTAGCGCCTCTTGAGTGATATAGTATAACCCTTGACAACACGGAACTTCCATTGTAATCACTGTTATGGTCTTCGGGTTTGCATGTTTGAATATTTGAGCCAACTTTTCTATATAAAACTGTGAGTCGTCCAGTTTTGGACAACCAATAACAATAGATTTACCCCTCAAGAAATCTTGGTGGAAGTTGGCATAAGCAAAGGGCACACAGTCGGCAACTACTACTAAGTCAGCATTAACAAAGTAGGGCGCCGTGGGCGGAACAAGCTTTAACTGAACTGGCCATTGCCTTAGTTCTGATTCCAGTTTCACCGTTTGAACGGGTGGAGATTGTGCTACATCTCTGAAATCCATCATTCTTGCGCCTGGGCATCCTGAAAACGTGTGTTCATGGGAAACCACGGGCTTAGCCTCTAGGCTAATGTTTATCCCCTTTTCTTTTAAATACGCCAAGGCTTCGTTTAAGTAAGCTTCCTGACCGTGGTCTTTTAGATGCTGCAAATGGGCTTTTATCACGTTATCGCCTTGCTGAACTATTCTTTCCATTACTTTTCTTTCATCATAGGGCTCTGCTTCTCTTTCGATTATTTTTATTGCGCCTTTTGGACAGTTGCCTATGCAGGCGCCGAGCCCATCACAGAACAAGTCGCTTATCAGCCGGGCTTTTCCATCTATAACTTGTAATGCCCCCTCTGGGCATGCTGGAATGCAAAGTCCGCATCCGTCGCATTTTTCTTCGTCGATTTGAATTATTTTTCTCATAGTCTTCATAATGTTTCTCCCTTCTTTTCCGCGATTATTTTTCTGCATTTATCCGCGTATTCACACCAGTCAAGGCATGATTGGGTTTCTCTGGAAACTCTTATTCCGCAGTTTGGGCATTCAGCTTCTTTCTCGTCTGTCCAGATTTCAACATTGGCTCCGCAGTTTGGGCAAGGCAGGAATTCTGGTTTTGGTCTTAGTAGGTCGTTTAACCCTGGACATGTGCCCCTCATTTTCATCAATATTACAATTGTAATAAACTATATTTATGTCTTTCCATAATAACTATTAACGGAGACGTTAACAATGATGCCTCCATGCGAAGTTGCAATAAAATGTGTTCTACCTGTAGTTCGAGCTATGATAGCCAAGGAACTAATAACAAAGCATCTTATGAAACAAGTGGATGCTGCCAAACTTCTGGGAGTAAGTCAGCCAGCTATAAGTCTATACAGCCGAAAAATGCGTGGAAAGGCGATTGATTTGGAAAACGAAGCCGAAGTTATAAAACTAATAGAAACAATTGCGGATTCCTTAGCTAAAGAAGAGCTATCTCACAAAGACTTCGTTATCGCCTTCTGCGAAATCTGTAGAACAATCAGAGCGAAGGGATTAATGTGTAAATTACACAAGGCATTCGACCCCACAATAGATATCGAAAAATGCAAACTCTGCTCGGTTATGGCCATCGAATGTATAAACCAAACCCTAAATCCCAAATTTCACTTTCCTAGAAGCTAAAAATAAATGAGGATAAAACCCATTACTTTATGATAGCCAACCTTTCGATACTGTCAAATGGCCCTCATCTTTCTTCTATTTGTCAACATATTTTTGAGGGATTTCCTTGAATTTCTCTTTGCACATTGCACTGCAGAAGTAGTAGGTTTTTCCTATATACTCTGCCTTGTGTTTAACGGTTTCTTTATCCACTTCCATTTCACAAATTGGGTCTTTCACCATTAATTTCACTTCCGCTTATTTCTTTCAATCAGCTTTAAGGTATGAGGGGTAAATGTTCGCTTTTCTTAGTAGGTTGGCGTTTGTGACTACGGAAACTGAGCTTGAAGCCATGCATAATTCAGCGATAACCGGATGAAGAAGGCCAAATATTGCGAGGGGAATTGCGACAGTGTTGTAAATGAAGGCCCAGAAAAGGTTCTGCTTAATTTTGTTGAAAGTTGCTCTGGAAAGTTTTACTGCCATAACTAAGCTTGACAGATCACCTCTTACTAAGATTATGTCCCCTGCTTCGATGGCTATGTCTGTGCCAGTTCCGATAGCTATTCCAACGTTCGCTTGAGTTAATGCTGGAGCGTCATTTATGCCATCTCCAACCATAGCCACCATTCCATACCTTTTTTGTGCTTGCTTTACAATCTCAACTTTCTCGTCCGGCATTACTTCCGCGTATATATCGCTCATACCGATTTGCCGCCCTATTGCCTCTGCTGTTCTCCGGTTGTCGCCAGTAAGCATCACCGTTTTTAGCCCCATTCTCTTAAGCTCTCGTATGGCTTTAACAGTATCCTCTTTCAGGGTGTCTGCAACTGCGATTAACCCTAATATTTCGCCGTTTACTGCAACCATCATTACAGTCTTGGCTTGTTCTTGTAGTTCTTTAAACTTCTTCTTTAAATGGAGGTTTACTCTCCTGTCTTGAGGATTCAGTAGGGAAGGCTTGCCCACGAGGACTTCAGCACCATTTATTATACCTTTGACTCCCATTCCTCTTATGGCTATGAAAGATGTTGGATCATCAAGTTTGATTCCTTTCTCTTGTGCCTTGCTTACGATGGCTTTTCCGATTGGATGTTCAGAACCTTGCTCGACACTGGCGGCATAGTAGAGAATCTTTTTTTCGTTTTCTGGGTTTGCGAAAGAAATCACGTCGGTTACTTCTGGTTTCCCCTTGGTTAATGTGCCTGTTTTGTCAAATATTATTGCCTTTACTTCTTTCATAGTTTGTATTGCTTCACCTTTTCGAATTAAGATGCCTCGTTCTGCGCCTATTCCAGTTCCAACCATAAGCGCAGTTGGGGTTGCCAATCCCAATGCACATGGACACGCAATTACAAGGGTAGCGATTGTGGCAGAGATTGCAAGCATGAGTAACGGCTGATTTAGGTTAACCCAAGGCAGTAAGGGTTGAGCCAACCGGGTTATAACCATCATGGCTTCCGGAGCAACTATCCATAAGATAAAAGTCGACAAGGCTATGAGAAGAACCGTTGGAACAAAATATCGTGTTACCTTGTCAGCGAATTCTTGGATAGGTACTTTTGTTCCTTGACATTCCTCAACCATTTTTATAACTTGCGCGAGAAACGTATCTTTACCAATCTTTGTGGCCTTTATTTTTAGTAA
>MTLR01000069.1 GCA_002010925.1 Candidatus Bathyarchaeota archaeon JdFR-04 | reverse complement strand
GAGGAAAAGCAATCTTAGGCAAGGGCGGAGCAGAAATTCTCAAAGCAGTAAAAAAGGAGAAATCTATCTCGAAGGCAGCCGAAAAACTCGGGATGTCCTACCGCTACGTGTGGAATTACCTTCACAGGATTAGCGAAACTGTTAGAAAGCCAGTTATAGAAACATTTAAAGGCGGAAAACATGGTGGTGGAGGAGCCAGATTAACGTCGACCGGCGAAAGCTTGCTACGTGAATACATGCGTCTAGAGAACTACGTGGGCAAAGTTATAGGTGATTCAGAATCCTGGGAGGCTTTATGGTTGAGAATAAGCGCTCGAAATCGTTTGAAGGGAACAGTTAAAGAGGTAGAGAAGGACGCAGTTACAGCCAAGGTGAAAATAGAAATTAATACACCAGTGATTTTGACAGCCTTAATTTCTAGGGAAGCTGTTGAGGAACTTGAGATAAAGCCCGGTGACGAAGTAGAGGCAGTTATAAAAGCGACAGAAGTTATGGTAGCAAAATAGCCATCTGCTAACCTTCTATTACATAACGATACGCCACGTATTTTCCAGCTGTAGGGCTTTTTCTGATAATCCGCAGTATATCGCCGGGTTTTGCTCCTATTGCTTTTACAGCCGGATCAGATGCCCGTATAGCGGGAAGCTGGTATGGCTTAACACGATACTTCTGAAGCAGTTCATCACGCTCCTTTTCAGTTAGAATTTCATGTTTTGGAACTAATACGTGTTCAAAAAGGTTGAATGGTGGAAAAACCCTTGGAAGAAGCTCAATTCCCTTTTTCTTGGCGGCAGACTTGGCAGCTTGAGTGAAACGTCCACTAGTTATCATAATAGCTCTTTCTACTTCCCGCTCCTTCATAACCTTATTTAGGCGGTTTACGAACTGAACACCTATGGTTCCCGAAGAGNGAACACACCAAATTATAATTTTGCGTTTCTCTTTAGGAGCTTTAACTAAATATTCAACGGCGTTTTCGTGCTCCTCCCGTTTTAAAAACTTGTATTTCCGAAGCTTTATGAGAACTTTTGCTTTACGCTCTTCCAAGGGCTCCTCTTCAACGGTCAAATTAAAACCTCGAACTAACAGTTTTGCATATGTGAATCACCAATGAAACCCTTAAACTTTACGCTTCCACCTATTACAAATGCTAATTACCAGGCGTTCAGAATACGAGATAAAGGAAGTTAAAAGGTTCATCAAAGCTAAGGGTTATAATTCCTCTAGAAATACGGTCTATTAGAATACATGCGTGAACTAGGAAATAGGTTTAGACTTGTTTAGACAATTCATACAGAATTCTTATTTTCCATGCTCTTTTATTCATCTCTCGGAAAAAGGCTCAGACCAATGAGAACAGCCGAAGCCTTCGCTCCAGCCCACATCACCGGGCTATTCCAGATATATGATAAGCCAGTTAACTTGCTGTACAAAGGTTCAAAAGGTGCCGGAGTTTCCCTTAAACTTGGAGTAACAACCCGAGTAAACGTTGAGGAAGCCTCTGAAAAACGTTGGGCGATATGGATAAACGGGCAAAAAACGAGTTCAGCAAAGGTTTCTGAAGCTGTTGTAGATGATTTCCTATCTAGAGTCAAAGAGAATTTCGCCGTCAAGGTTGAGCACGAAGTTCAAGTGCCAGTTGGCGCTGGTTTTGGCTCAAGTGGAGCTGCGGCTTTAAGTCTAGCCATAGCTTTAAACGAGGCTCTGAACATGGGCTTAACACGTATAGAAGCCGCCCAAATTGCACATATCGCAGAAATAAAATGTAAGACAGGATTAGGCACAGTCATAGCTGAAACCTTCGGTGGATTAGAAATCCGAACTCTGCCAGGTGCCCCGGGAATTGGTAAGATTCAACACATCTCGATAAGCAACAACTATCAGGTTGTATGCTTAAGTTTTGGAAGACTTTCAACAAGAAAAGCTCTGACCGATGCGAAGCTTCGAAAACGCATAAACAAGCATGGAGAAAAGTTCTTGGAACTTCTCATGAAACAACCAACCGTGGAGAATTTCCTTAAACTCTCGAGAAAATTTGCTGAAAACACAGGTTTAATCACGGAAAGAATTAGAAGAGTTCTATACGAAGCTGACAGTTTGGGAATAATTTGTAGTATGCCCATCTTCGGCGAAGGAGTCTTCTCTATAACAAAACGAAGTGAAACCGAAAGAGTTCTCAAGATTTTCCAAAAACATGCTTCCCTGGGCAAGGTTTTTGTGTGTGAAATAGACTTTGAAGGAGCGCGACTTCTATGAAAATTGAAATCCCTAAAGATCATCCCCGTGCTGAATCCTTACGCCTACGTGAGAAGCTAATCGAAGGATTTGAAGCTGGTATAGTGGCGCGAGCCGGATTAATCGCTCATGGAAGAGGAGAAGCCTTCGATTACCTTCTAGGCGAAAAAACCACGCCGTGTGCAAAGGAAGCCATAAAGGCCGCGGTAGCTACACTATTGATTGCAAAAAGGCCAGTAATCTCCGTTAATGGAAACACAGCTGCACTAACCGCCAACCATATTGTTGCATTGGCTGAAATGACCAACGCAAAAATAGAGGTAAACCTTTTCTATCGAACAGCCGAAAGGGAGGAAGCTATCAAAAAGCTATTAGAGAAAGTGGGGGCCAAAAAAGTTCTTGGAGTAAGAAAGGATGCTTCAGCGTGCATTCCGGAGTTGGGAAGCGAGAGAAGACGGGTAAACCCACAAGGGATACTGGTGGCTGATGTAGTTCTTGTTCCACTTGAAGATGGAGATCGAACTGAAGCCCTAGTCAAGATGGGAAAAAAGGTTATCGCTATAGACTTAAACCCATTTTCTAGAACCGCTCAAAAAGCCACCATTACCATTGTAGACAACGTATCCCGAGCTATGCCCTTACTCGTCCAAGTGGCCAGAGAGCTTCGAAATGAAACTCCTGAAAAGCTTCAACAAGTCATCCAAAAATTCGATAATGCCCAAAATTTAGGTGAATCCATAAACCTGATCAAGGAAAGACTAAGCCAACTAGCCGTTAAAGGAAGATTTTTGGATTTACAAAAAGGTGAAACAAAATGAGTATTCAAAAAGTCATAGTGTTAGGGGCTGGAGCTATTGGGAGCCTCTATGGCGCCTTACTCTCGAAAAAGGTAGATGTTCTACTTGTTGGGAGAAAACCCCATGTCGAAGCCATAAGTTCTAAGGGATTAAGACTAACCGGGGAAATAAATCAAACTTTTAGCGTAGAAGTCGATACTCAAGTTCGTAAAATTCCACCTAACACGCTTCTACTTTTAACAACTAAAGCCCAAGATTCCATTCAAGCTATAAACCAGATAAAATCAATCTTGAGAGCAGATACCGTCATCTTGGTTCTTCAAAACGGTTTAGGAAACGAGAAAGTCATCAAAGAGGTGGTCGGCTGGAAGGTTGAGGTTTTACGAGGCTTAACGATGATGGCTAGTGAATTTCTCAAACCGGGCGAAATTCAGGTCTGGAAAGGAGTAACAATACTAGCTAAAAGCAGAACAGCTAACGAAATAGCATCCCTCTTCAATGAATGTGGATTAAAAACAAAAGTTTCAGAAAACATTACAGAAGAAATATGGCGAAAACTAGCTCTAAACTGTGTTATAAACCCGTTGAC
>MTLR01000024.1 GCA_002010925.1 Candidatus Bathyarchaeota archaeon JdFR-04 | reverse complement strand
CGTGGTCTCATAGTATTCATCCGGCCAATCAATCGTGTAGTTTAAACCATTTATGGTTACAATTCTTTCCTCGTCTGGAACAGACCATGGGTCTCTATGGGTGATTATGGTTCCATTTTTCATTACGAGATAGTACCCTGTACCGTCAGGTAGAGGTTGCCACCATGAACCATAGTCTCTAAGCAAAACTACCGTGGTTTGATTCAGTGCGACGCCATGTCCAAGGTAGTTTACCAGCAGGGCAGTTCTGGTTTCGCTGTATGCCAGGTTAGATAATTCCCAGCGGTAGGTTGTCAAATTAAATACCTGAATTTCAAATCCGTCGTCTTTGTAGATGCGGGTGCCATTAAGAAGTTCATAATACCATGGAGCGACATATTGTTGAAGTTTTTCGTCCCAGTATTCCCGCGACCAGTCCTCCAATGCACGATCCATAAGGGTGCTGAAAACAGTTCCGTTGGGCACTGGTTCGATGCCTTTGTCAGTGACTTTATAAGCGTCGGTTGTGTTTAATTTGATAGTACGTATTATAGTTTGGTAAGCTTCTTTCACGTAAATCTTTGTTCCATTCATCAACTCGTAGTATCTTGGCTCCATTCCGAGTTCAGGATCATATGGCTCCCAAAACAGGTATTCTGTAAATTCTTCTCTTCTTCCCCAGTCGTAGTTGGCCCTCCCTTTTATGAGTAAGTCCTCATCTCCTATGGTGATATAGGGAACTTCTTCCAGCAAGTATCTCTTACCATCATATATAGTGTAAAGCGGAGTCGAAGGCTTGGTTACGTACCAGAGCTGCCCTCCAGTTGTTATGCCACTTACATAGTAAACCGGCTCAGAGGTCCATTCTAGAACTGTGTGTTCACCCCATCCCTCACTTGGGTCTCTGCTAAACGTCATATTCTTGAAGCACATTTCCCATTGGTAGTTTCTATGCGGAGCTTTCTCCGTGAACGAGATGTTCAGGTACACTGTTACAGTGTCCTCCACTACAGAAATGTTAGCAAAGTTAAGGACAGCGTAGCTCGAGGTCATCCTAAACGCTGGGTCATCATCTGGAATCCATTTTTCTTCTCGGTTGATCCACGCATTTGGCGAGTCTGGATTTAGGGCATATTCCGTCTGGTTTAGACTCCAATACTCCCAGTGCCAATCGGTCACAATAGTTTCATTCCACACAAGACGAGGGCTTTCTACCCATTCCCACCTACCTGTTGTGGCATTGTATTCTTGATGCCAATCCGTTACGTTTATGAGCTCCCATCCTCTGTGAGGGCCATAAACATAGACATTTTTTACTGTCCAGTTATAGGTGGCTGAAATTAACTCGCCAGTTGTGAAATCCTTTACCAGCCGAATTTCAACGTCGGACCAATAGTTTTCATATTCGGATACCCATTTACCTGAACTGGTTCGGAAAACAACTCCAACACCGTCAATGTCTTTATATTTTATGCCTGCTCCCTGCAACTTGCTTTTAATTATGAAAAAATCACCTGGATCGGTTTGGAACATCCAACCCTTCACTTCACGACCGTTTTTGTCGATCACCGTGGTGATAGCCACCAGTTTGTCAATGGCAATCTGAAAGTCGCTTGGCGAGATTTTTTCCCAGTCAGGCCATATGCGGTCGTATTTATTGTACACGACGGGTTCTTGAATCCAATATTCATCTCTGTCTAGATAAGTTGTGTTTGAGAAATAACCTACAAATTCAATTACGTATTTGTTAGGTGCAATTTGATACCAAGTGCAATCGTTTATGGACAGGTTGTAGAAACGTGTGGTTGGGTCAGAAATGTTGAGGGGATACAAGACTAGGCGTTGATAGTCCCTGCGGAGATTAGGATCGTAAGACCAGTAGGAATATCCTTGCTTAACACTGAAACTGTTAGTGGAATGGTCATAGATTAGATACATTTTATCTTCAACCCACTCTGGAAAAGTTTCGAACCGCTCTTCGCCAGTTTCAGGATCCCAGTACTGTCGAGTGACGTTAATTTGGCGACCATGTTCATAATGCGTCCAGCGTTCCTCGAGATGTGGTCCGTATACATGCTTGACTCGAGTTACTGGTACTGTGCTATTCCAATAGTAGGTGCCTGAGGTTTCATTGTATATCCATCCGCCATATTCGGTTACTGTTTTATCGTACCATCCAGTCACGTTCACATATGTTTTTACTTCCCAAGGAAGATCGAGTCCGATAGTCACGTTAACAAGTTCAGAAGAAGTGACAGTTACTCTCATTTTCCATAACGCGCCTTTAGACACTGAATATAACGGGTTGTCTTCCAAGTCAAGCTTCTCGAATACCCATGTGTCCCACAATCCACCCTGAACAACTGGTGTGCCTACTGCAACCATACGGTGAGGCGAAGTCTTTCCTTCCCAAGATGCATAACCAAAGTCTATCCAATTATCCTTGGAATCTGTGACTTCAAGATCGATCAAAAAAGGTCCAACCGGAGTGATGACAGGGTCAAAAAAGCCAACTATTTCAATTATCCACATTTCATCTGTTTCTATTACCGTGCTCAGCTCTTTATTAAAATGATAGAAGCTGAGTTGCTCTTGCTCCTCTGGTAGGGGAGGAGCTTCTCCAGGCATTGCCAAAATTTTACTCTTGTTAAAAACAAAACTTTCTACGTGCCAAGTGTCAGATTCATTCCAATAATGAGTGTTTATCTGGTTGACGTAAACCATCCTGCAGTTTGCGGAACCGATTTCTGTTCCATTTTCTGAACGAATCTCAGCATTCCAATTGAGGCCTGCCCGTCCAAGGGTAACATTTCCAGTGAATACTGTTTTCTTGATGTCTATTACAACCTTGAAGTTTTCTCCTAAAGGAATATAATTGGAGTCATTAACTTCTGTTCCGTTTTGGAGATATATCCTAAAAGTTGGGTACGGCCCAAATTCCCATGCTTGGCTTAGCCAATTCCAAGATTCTCTAAACATCTCCTGCTGTTTATCCCAATAAATGAACGTACCGTTGAACTGTTTTTCTTTCCACCATGGTTTTCCTTCTGGAGGCTCCTCTGGTGGTTTTTCCTGAGCTGGAACTGGTATGAGGAAGGTTGAGGACAGAATTAAAATTAAAATAGTATAGGTTAGGCAGACGCGGTTAAGTTTCATATTTCTCAGCCAGAGATTATATATTATTTATTACGATATAAGATATAACATATTTATATGTCTTATAAGTATATAAATATTTGTTCAGAATCAGAATTAGTCCTAACTACCTCATAAGCCAAAAGTTTCTTCAAACTCAAAATAACTTCATAAATAATGTGGAAAACCTGCTTTGGCAGTAACGGTTTTCATACGTGTTGCTTTTATTTGCTCCAAAAATTTGTGAGATACTGTTTGTGCCTTATTTTTAAATATTTTTTCTAAATCTTTTGGTGAGTCGATATCCATCGCTATTCTTATAGATCTGTAAACTATTGTTGGAATACCCTTATGGAGTGCTTCGGTTTTATGCTTACTGAAACTGTCTGGTCCAAAATGGGTGGAAATAATATCTGGCGGTTTTTGTAATAGGGCATTTGTTCCGCCGTTTTGGGATGGACAGATAACTACGGCTGTTTCTTTAGAGCCTAACTTAACTATTCGGTTTATGTC
>MTLR01000022.1 GCA_002010925.1 Candidatus Bathyarchaeota archaeon JdFR-04 | reverse complement strand
TGCAAATAACCTTACATTTCTTTTTTAAAGCGTCAACGAGTGCATTTAGCGTTTCTTCAGTTTCGCCGGAGTAACTAACAATGAAAACCAAGGTTTCCTCATCAGCGTAGGCGGGCAAACAGTAGTCTCGACAAACTTCCACCGAGATTGTCGTTTTTGGATTATTTATTACCAGTTGTTTGAGAAAGTCGCCGCCTATGGCTGACCCGCCCATCCCAGCGACGATTATCTTTCCAACACGTTCATAGTCCATGGAAGCATCCTTGGCTAAACTCCATGCTTCGCAGCAAAATTTCGGAAAGTCCATACACGCTTTGAGCATCCCATCTTTATCTATTTCCCGCATTTGATCCATGTTGTCTAAGATTTCATATCTTTTTAGCATATGATTCACTTCAAGGCTTGCTTATTTAGTCATTTAGAGGGTTCAAACCTTTTAAGTTTAGAAGTATCCAAAGAGTTTAGGACATTGCCAAAGGAAAAGTTAGCTATAGCTATACCTGCATCAATCGTGTCAGATACCCCACACCTACGGGAGAAAACCTTTAAGATAGGGCTTATTGGAAGAGCAGCAGCGGTATTTCGAGTCAACGAAATCATAATATTTATGGATAGGCCGCGACAAAAACAGGAGAAAGAGCTGAAGCTAATTAGCACCATTTTGGCATATATGGAAACTCCCCAATATCTACGCAGGAAACTGTTCAAATTAACCCCTGAACTGCGATATGCAGGAATTCTTCCACCATTAAGAACACCTCACCATCCACTAACAGATAAATCTGAAGATTTGAGGATAGGCGAGATACGTGAAGCGATGGTGGTTTCAACCGCCGAGAAGGGAGTTTTTGTAGACGTGGGCGTTGAAAAACCAGTCTTCATACCTGAAGCTAGATTAAAGATTGGAAGAAGGGTTACAGTCAAAATTATCCAACGAAACGGAATTCTCAAGGCATCTTTAACTAAGCCTGAAGAAACTGGGGAATACTGGGGCTACATAGTGAAAGCTTACCGTTTAGGCCTGGGACAGATTTTGAAAAAAAGAAAATTCGAATTAAAGATTGCCACATCACGTTATGGAAAGCCTCTACGGGAAATACTTAAACAATTAAGGAGGAAATGGCGGACAGCCAAGAGCGTGCTGGTCATTTTTGGTTCGCCTAGAGAAGGGTTATATGAGATAGCAGAACAAGAAGGCTTAAGCATAGATGAAATTGTGGATTTTGTTGTTAACACAATTCCAAAGCAAGGAACAAAGACTGTTAGGACGGAAGAAGCTATATTCGCCTCCCTTGCTCTCTTTAACTTTTTGTTAAGAACCTAATGTTTAAATGAAGCTCTCTGGTATAAGTGATTCTATGATATTTGATATAACGTTACCAGCCACGTTATTCACAGTAACCCTCGCAACAATTTTTACCTTTGAGAAATATGAGGAAAAATTCCAGATTCTACTAAAGGAAAAAACTTTAACCGTAAGAGATGTCGTTTTGCTTGTTATTGTTATGGGAAGTATGGTTACCCTCATGGTTTTTGTTCCTCAAATGGCTTTTGTGGTGCTCTTTCTTTTCGCCTACTCGCTGCTCATGTTCACCTTCACCTATATTATAGCTCCGAAATGGTATATTGCGGTCGTTCCATCAGCGATCTTCCTGACGTTTTACTTATTATTTAGTGGAATAATTGGGCTCGACGAGAACACTGTTTGGGAATTAGTGTTAATGAACATTTATGCCGCGGTATTTGCGGTTATGATTACAACTTATGTGGGAAGCATGTTTACGTGGAAAACAACCCTCGTCTTTGCCGTGCTACTTACAGTAATGGACATAATCCAAGTATTATATACAGGTCATATGATAGAAGCAGTACAGCGAATAGTTGGGTTAAAACTCCCTATGCTCATTAAAGTGCCAACTCTACCACCCATCATTCGCGGGGGAAATTGGATGTTCTCAGCTCTAGGGGTAGGCGACTTTTTTTTCGCCGGATTATTAGCTACGCAGACCCTTCGAAGATTCGGGAAAAAACAAGCTATAACAGCAACAGTAGCGTTAACTCTATCATTCTTCATATTTGAAACGTTAATGTTCAACAATGGATTAGAAGCTTTCCCCGGAACTCTTATGATTATCCTTGGATGGGCTATAGTAAACGGTTTTGAGGAGTTGCTAAAGGCGAAACGCTAAATAATTTCGCAACATTTATAACTTTACGCTTCATCTGAAACAGAGGCGAAGAGGATAAATCATGGGTCACCGGAAAAAGCATGCGCCTAAGCGAGGGTCCTTAGCCTTTTTACCTAGGGGACGTGCTAAAAGAATATACCCCGGAATCCGCTATTGGCCGAAGCAAGGCATAACGACGCCTACACTGTTAGGATTCATGGGATACAAAGCCGGAATGACCCATGTATTCATAATTGAAGATCGTCCTGGTTCGCCTAATTATGGAAAAGAGGTAGTTTGTCCTGTAACCGTAATTGAGGCTCCACCTATACTTATCTGTGGAATCCGAGCGTATATGAGGACTCCTTACGGCTATAAGTCATTGACCGAAGTTTGGATGGAAGATCCCCCCGATGACTTAGAACGGATAGTTACTCTTCCCGAAAAGTTTGACACTGAGAATGCCCTTAAAAAAATGGAGGAGAACCTAGAGAAAATTGCAAAGTTTAGGGCAATAGCTATAACCCAGCCCAGGCTTGCAAACATTTCTAAGAAAAAACCTGAAATAATGGAAATAGAAATTGGCGGAGGCACAATACAAGAACAATTCCAATATGCCAAAAGCCTTCTGGGAAAAACTGTTCCACCCGAAGAAGTCTTTAAGGAAGGACAATTCATAGATGTTGTTGCCGTAACCAAAGGGAAAGGATGGCAAGGACCAGTAAAACGTTGGGGAGTCAAAATCCTACCCCATAAATCGAGAAAAACTAAGCGAGGAGTTGCCACGCTTGGACCTTGGAAGCCAACCCGCGTAATGTACAGTGTCCCCAGAGCTGGACAGATGGGCTTCCATAAAAGAACTGAATACAACAAGCGCATACTAAAAATCGGAAATAATGGAAAAGAAGTAACCCCAAAGGGAGGATTTATCCGATACGGCCAAATAAAAACAAGTTACATTTTAATTAACGGAAGCGTTCCTGGCGCAACCAAACGACTTATAAGACTACGTTATCCAGCTAGACCACCAAAAACAACTCCGGAGCCACCGAACCTCATTTACATTTCCACAGATTCACCCCAAGGAAAGTAGAAGACGGGAGAGAAGACTATGGCAAAGCTTAAAGCAAAAATCTTCGACCTTCAAGGAAAAGTTGAGGGCACTATTCGTCTACCCAAAATTTTCCAAACGCCTGTGAGAACCGATGTAATTAAAAGAGCAGTTTTAGCTATACAATCCCACAGATTCCAGCCTCAAGGAAGAAATCCTATGGCCGGAAAAAGAACAACCGCAGAATCACGCGGAGTAGGACTTGGAATAGCACGAATCCCAAGAATAAAGGGAGGCGCAGGAAGAGGCGCCCTAGCTCCAGGAACCGTGGGGGGAAGAGCCGCCCACCCGCCAGTATCTGAGAAGAAAATTAGGAAGAAAATCCCGAAAAAGGAAAGGCTACTAGCCA
>MTLR01000083.1 GCA_002010925.1 Candidatus Bathyarchaeota archaeon JdFR-04 | reverse complement strand
TTTCCCAATCCTTGACTATACTATTCCATTCGTGACCTGTGTAGCGGGCGGGTTTGGCGACTTTCGGTAGAATCTTATCCAAAATCTCGTTGTCAATAATGCTCATCACGTTTATTAGGAATATTATCCAGCAAGAGCTATCTCACGACTCGGAAATGCCTATCGAAGGCGACTAGGATGATCAAGATGACAATGCCAACCAAGCTGAGCCAGCTACCGATTTGCAGCGACGTTGGCGCAAACTTGAATACAACCTGATGCTCGCCCGGCGGCAGGAGGATACCACGTAAGATATGGTTAACCCGAATTATAGGGGTTGGTCGGCCATTCAGATACGCCTGCCAGCCGGGATGGAACTGGTCACCTAGGATAAGCAGGCCATCCTGAATCGCCGAACACTTGACAATGACCAACGTGTCTTGATAAGCGATAATTTCGGCTCGACTGGAGGGTATGTTACTTTTAACAGGTAAATCTACGGGTTCTGCGACAACGGCGACATTGCGTAGATCAAAGGATTCGTCGAGCAGACGGCTCACAGCCTGGAAATCGTCGGGTATGTGCTCAGCCGCGTAAACGATATAAGCTCGTGGTAAAGGCGCCAAGCGTTCAAAGATATAGACCTCACCTTGGTAGACCTCGGACCAATCTGCCCCGTACACTGAAATGGATGGTCGGCCATCGGCAAGGGTACAGAGGCCGACGCCAGTATGTGTTGCCTCAGCCGCGGCGATTTCCCAGGTGTAGATTTGACCAGGCGCCCCTTTCTCCGGCGCGAAGTACAACGTTAATGTTTGGCCGTCCTCCAACTCAGCAACATCTTGTCTGATGTCCAACATTAAGCGCTTGCGGTCAGTTCCTTGCCACATCCGGATGATAAGTGTCCCTCTGGTTTGATCTGGCTGGTAAATTCGGAAGCGCAGGTCTAGGCGATTGATGGCTGTGTTCCGAACGAGAAAAGTGCCACTGATGGTATGCCTACCGGTGATCTCGCCGCTGTCGCCCTCACACCTATCAGCCACTATTTCGGCACGCACACCTGGATCAGCTAGTGGAATTGGAGAAATAACATATGCAACCTGTAGCAGGTCTAACAATCGCTGTGACGGATGACTGAAAGCGACTATATTGCCATTCCGGTTCATCCACCAAATATCGAGCTTCGGATCGCCAGCGGCAACTAATTGGTGGAAGCGCGCTGAAACAAAAGATGTATAACCACCGCCCTCGGCGATGCCGTAGATCGAGAGAACGTTTGGGCCGAGTAAGACCTCATTGTTAAGCTGATAGGCCACGACTCGATGTAATCTTACATGTTCACGTACATACTCGATGGCTGGCGTTGGCGGCATCAAGTTGGTAATCGGACCAACGGGGTTAAATCGGCTGCCATATAAAAACAAATCCACGAACACGAGCCCAACCAAGCCCCAATTAGCCTGACGATGTATGTTTAGGAGCTGCCTACGCAAAATGAGTAAGACGATGGTTATTACCAGCAACACAGCCGCTTGAAGGATAGGTCGCTGAAGCTCTTGCCAGTGGTCTTGCGCCTGGCCCAGATTCAGATGCATCGCCAGCCCAACAGCCGAAACTAGGATAGAACCAAAGATCACAACTACACATATCGGCACCTTCGGCTCGCTTAAGGCCATTGCTGCGAGTAGAGCGATGAGCAATGGCAGGAGAAAGGCTGAGCGATGTAACGAAGCGTACTTGAGTACAGGCACAAAGCCTAACATCTGTACGCCAGGGCCGCCGACAACGAAGAACACAGTAGCTATCGCAACCAAGAATATATAAGATACAAAGAACCGGCGCGCCCAAAACGGAGCTACACAAGCGAGCAGCAAAGCGGGCAAACCAGCATAAATTGTACCTTCGCTGTAGTTAAGTGCACCCCAATAAGGGCCAATGGATGCCGGGTTCCCGTAGAAATCTGGGACAACCAGAGTGATTAGTTGTTGCGGAGGGAGAGGATCTGTTAAGCCTTGTGCGAGGACACGCCGGCTAAGGCCGAGGAGTTCAGAAAAGGGTATAGTTTGTATTGCGCTTGACAGAGTTCCTAAGCCGATTATTGCAGTCAACACCATAAGCGGCCAGGCATACGCTCTATCCCCACGCCGACCAGATTCTATCGTCCGTCCGATGGCATAAAGGCCCAAAAACAGACTGAAGGTCACTACGAATGCGAACTGCCCGCCAAGAATTGCCAGTGCCATCATCAAAGCGGCTAAAGCAGTGTAGCGCAAACTTCGACGACGTATGGCGAGTTCAAACGCCCATAAGACGCCAGGTAGCCAACTCAGTGTACTGGTCCAAAAGGTCGTCTCAAACCAAGTCACCATATAACCGCTGATAGCGTAGGTGAACGCTCCTAGGACTGCCGCGTGCTTACGACATCGTATCGTGCGTAGAAAGCCGTAGGTTAGAGTTGCTGCCAGGATCACATGTAGCCACAGACCAATCGCTAATCCACGCGCGACACCTAAGATGAGACTAAGCCCGATAAAGACTGGGTAGAAGGGTTGGGCGAGCGGATCGGCGAAAGTGGGATGGCCAAGGAATATATATGGATTCCACAAGGGCCAACCGCCACGCTGGACAACATCGACGGCGTAGACCAAGAACGGATAGAACTGGTACAGCGGGTCTGAAATCAGCCAATTCTGCAAAGGTTGGGGTGGGCCAGATCGCCAAGGCAAATTGTTGTTAGCCAAATCAACTGGCAAGAATGTCTGTCCTGGCCAGAGGCCACGAACGTGAAACAATGAGACACCTAAGACAATGATGGCCAAGGCTAGGACGTCATGCTTGCGCCAAGCCGCATCGTCATACATTTACTTACCCCTTGAGTGTCGAGAATCGCATTCGGATTGCGCAACTTATTGCACTCAACTTGCCAGCACGCTTCTCGCGGCGTTTGACCGTTATCTTTAAGCAAGCGAGCGCTCCTCAAAAGTTGTTCAATAGCTCTGTTTACTTGATGGAAATCCGCTTCTCGCATAGGAGGGCGAGCGATGAGGATTAAATCCCATCCTTCGATTATTGCCTTTAAGTGTAACCTCGCCGCCTCCCTCATCAGGCGCTTTGCTTTGTTTCGGGAGGTGGCCTTCCCGATTTTTTTGCTGACAGAGAAGCCGAAACGGGTGTACCCTAAATCGTTAGGGAGAGCATAGAGGACGAGAAGGGGATGAACCCAGGTTTTCCCTTCTTTCAATACTCTCTTAAACTCCTTATCCTTTTTCAGCCGAAACCTCTTCTTCATACGGAGGATTTGGAGCCCAAAATCGCCTTTGCTCTTGCACGTCACTCCAAGTTTCTAAACAGTTAACCTCTTTCTCCCCTTAAGTCGTCGGCGCTTAAGGACCATGCGCCCTCCTCTAGTATGCATACGAGCCCTAAAGCCGTGTGCTCGTTTGCGTTTCCTTTTCTTAGGCTGATAGGTCCGCTTAGGCATTTTCTTCTCCACCTTCATTTAATCTTTTATGTTAATTCTACCAAAAGAAAGCGATTTAAGCAAATCCACTTAACTGAAGGCTCAGTACACCGCAAGAGGATAGTAGAGCCACATTCGGCGGCGCGGAAGCCGCCTCTGCTGGGGGTACTGAGGCTCAAAATCTTAGAGGGAATA
>MTLR01000066.1 GCA_002010925.1 Candidatus Bathyarchaeota archaeon JdFR-04 | reverse complement strand
AAGCTTTCGCCTAGCGATACTGTTGGAAAAGCAGCTAGACTCATGAATGATTACAGGTTAAGAGCGTTACCAATAGTTAGTGATGGAACCATAGAGGGCGCAGTTACCACCAAATCTTTGTGTCGAGCCCTATTATCGATAAGGACGTTTAGGAGCGTTAAGATAGGTAAGGCGATGACGAGAAACCCGATAACCATAGATAAAGAAGAATCAGTATCAAACGCTCGTAGCATTATGCTTAAGAACGGAATAGACCATCTTCCCGTCTTAGATTCAGGTATACTTTGTGGAATCATACTCTCAAATCAAATAGTTCTTTCCATGTTTCCTAGGGAAGGATTGGAGAGAGGAGCATTCGTAAGTAGGCCGTCAAGTTATTTGGACACCAAAGTTTCAGGGATGATGGACTCAAATGTTTTGGTATGTGATCCAAAAGAAAGGGCTTCAGCGGTGTTAAAAAGGATGATAGAGCATGAGAAAACCTATTACATAGTCCATCATTGGCATGAGGTCCAAGGCATAGTGACTTACAGAGATTTTGCCGTTTTTCTAGCTGAACCAGAGAAGTTGGATATCCCTGCATATATAATGGGGTTGCCGGACGATCCGTTCGTGGCCCAGCTGGCTAAGATAAAATTTATGAGAAACGCTAAAGCCTTACGTAAAGTCTTCCCGAAGATAGAAGAGATACGTTCAACGGTTAAAACCAAAGATGTTTCAGGAGATAGATGCAGATATGAGGTTAACGTCTTGATAAGAGCTGCAGGGAAAGTTCATATTTACTCACAGGAGGGTTGGGATCTCCCTTCAATTTTCGACTTAATCACGGATAAGATGATGAGGCTTTTAACAAAAAAGCGTAAGAAGTGGACAAGAGACAAAAGGAAGTTTCCCTAACATATTACAAACTTACCGTTAAATCTCAGCTATTTTATGGCCAAAACTTATTTTGTGTTTACTCATATGCCTTTGAAATCGTTTAAGTGTTCGAAACTTTAAGGAAATTTAAAATATGTCTTTCTTGCTGACTGATTGTAATTGCATTAATAACGGAGGCTTGCGATTGAGCAAAGATGTTGAAACAATTGCGAAGTTTCTTTACTGCTCCGGTATATTAGAGGAGAAAGTGGCACATGCATATAGAAGCCTAGCTGAGCGAGTGGATGATTCGCTGGTTAAATCTCTGTTGCTTTATGTTTCAACTGATAGCTCGAAACACTCTATAATTCTAAAGGCTATTAGCGAGAGATTCATTAAAAATTTGAAAATAGAAGCTAAAGATTGCGAAAATATCCTAGGAAAGACTTGGCGAAAACTTACTATGCTTGCCGATGAAGAAATATCGAAAAAGGAAAGAATGAAGAATGTAGAACTTGCTTCACTTGCGGATAAGATGATTAACTTTGAAAGTTTTGTTGGAGAGGAGTATCTTACAACTTTACACTTATCAATCCTACCATTAATGGCAGATAAGCTTAAAGTAGACTTAGGAGAGCTGAAAGTTATTTTGAAATGGATAGTTGAAGATGAAGAAAGACATGAAAAAATCATAGCAATGATAAGGAACATTGTTTCAAAAGGAAAGGATTGAACGCCTTAATTCGTACCGGTTTGATGAATTAAGGCTGAGCAATTGCTTATTAAAGTCCTTAGTAATGCGAAGTAGCAGTCCACATTATTTAACGCAAGAAGGTTTATATTCAACCGTCCCTCTTAAGAGCTGGATATTCTGGTGAATATTTTGTCAACAGAGAAATTAGAGATTGAACTAGACGTGGATCTAATGACTAAACTTAAAACGAAAGCTGACGCAGCGAACAAGACACCTTCAGAAACTATCGCTGAAATACTGCGAGAGCAACTGAAGTAAATGTGAATAAAAACCCTCTGTCCTCAATAAATCCACAACAATTCTCATTTTTTGAAATAATCGAACAGCAAACAAAGATGGCTAGGAAAGAAGAAATAAGGATTTATCGCTTAGCTATTTGTGTTTCTTCGCGAGATTACTGCTCCAATGCCATATGCGGTTAGGAAAACTATTATGATCCCAGTTAACCCGCTAATTAGCTTGGTTAAGTAAGGGTTATCCACTGTATGAAGCGTATAGTCAGGCATTAATCCTTCCCAGAGGGGTTGGGACTCTTTTACACCTAAAGACTCGGCTACCTTTTCTAAACCGTCCGGATAGGTTGAGGCAAAGGGAATAAGCACCGCCAATCCTGCAATTATTATAATCAGGAATTTTCCCACGTTTTTCATGGGGTTACCTCCCTTAACATAGTTAGCCCCCGCAGCATGGAGGGCTTTACACGTATAAACTGCGCGGTTAAAGATGTAGTAATTGTGGCTTCACCTATACCAATTATTAAGTGCCAGAAAAGCATGGCTGGCACGGTTACTGCAATTCCGCCGGCTTGAGCAAAAACCTGAGAAAAGCCAATCTGCAAACCGCATGCCAAGGCACCTAAGACCGTTGAAAGCCAAGAGGCAATAAACACGCCTACGAAAAACCTTTTTCTGCTTAAGGGATAGGCTCCGGAAAAGAGTTTAACAATATAAAAGGATAATCCACCTATAACTGCCATATTAAAAACGTTGGCACCAAAAGCTGAAATTCCGCCGTCAGCGAAGAAAACAGCTTGAATTAAGAGAACTATGGACATGCTTATTATTGCTGCGTGCGGACCGAGAAGCACCGCTAAAAATGTTCCACCTATCAAGTGTCCGCTGGTGCCATGGATTATGGGAAAATTTAGCATTTGTCCAGCAAAAACGAGGGCGCTGGAAACAGCAACTAAGGGAACGAATAGGCGAGAAAGGGTCTTTTTAGCTCCTATCCAAGCCCACGCTAGGAAACATATAGAAACCGCGTACATTAAGACACATATTGCAGGATCGAGGAAACCGTCGGGGATGTGCATATCCCAAACCTCATTTAGTAATACTTCTTTACTGATTAGTATTACCAAAATATTAAAGTTTCTCTAAGTTCAAGCAAACAAAAAATAACAACACAAACTTTTAAAATTAGGTAACCCTTGAGGAATGTCCTTTATGGTGTCACTCACTAATTGTATAAGGTTCAGACTATTTTTTATAAAGGGTGATCCTCTACGTTCAACACTAGCCTTAAAGTTTTACGTATGTGCTGAGAGTTGTTTAAGTCTACATTTGGGGCGGTAGTGTTAAGTGTTTTGCGGAGGTTTCGGGGGAAGATCAGTTGCAGATGCACTTGGTGCTTTTGGCACTTTGCTCTTACCTACGAAAAAGCCTAAGACGAACGCCACGATGAGGCCGACTACTGCTAGGGTTACGTAAATAATCATTTCGCTTGATGGCATTCCGGGCGCGGTTCCTCTATGAACGTTTAAGGACGATTTGATACTATTTCTTTTGTTAAATTCCATGTAGGTTTCCCAACTACTGGAGCTGAGAACTCCTTTACTGTCATATTCTCCCCTAATTGACCACCAGCCTGTATATCCCTCTCTGTTTCCATCACCGTCGTAATCAATTGCAGTTGCATCGTCATCGTCAACATCCAGTTCTATTTGAAGCGAAAAAATTCCATTTAAGGCTGAATCATCTGTAACTTTATAGCCCTCTCGTTTATCAATCTCTTCTACAAATTCTTCCCATTCTTCTTCACGATCAGACCAGTCA
>MTLR01000137.1 GCA_002010925.1 Candidatus Bathyarchaeota archaeon JdFR-04 | reverse complement strand
GATTTATAAGGAGNGGAGGGGTGATGTGTGGCGGGCTTGGGCACTCTGCGCCCCTTCGGGGCTTGCCTCGCCCTTATGGGCGAGGTCACTTAACACGGTGTTTGTGGCTCACTTCGTTCGCCCAAATGCCTACGGCACTTCACAAACACCGTAAACGTTATATGCCATTGAGTTTACTAAGGAGATAAGATATGGAACAATTAATTATTCCGGAAAGGTCAAAGGTTCTTGTACATGCAGTAGTTGGAATTAAGGCAGGATGGCGACATGAAGAAGAAGGAAAAAGGGGAATTACCCACTTTCTTGAACATGTCATATTTTTAGGCAATAAATCTCATCCTACACCAGACCATGAAGTTGCAAAATATGGAGTACAACTTGGAGGAATGACGCTCCCTGAGTATACCCTATTTTTCTTTACATCGGCTAAAGAGGATTTTAGTGAAATTTTAAGCCTGTTTCTTTCTTTAATTTTTCAGCCAGAGTTTAACGAAACTATATTGGAAAAAGAGAAGGAGGAGAAGATAATACCAGCAGTAATCCAAGAATCTGACTTTACTCCATGGGAGTTAGCGCATGAATGGGCAAGGAATTTAGTATTTAATTGGCAATTTATGACGAGTTTAGGAACAAAGGAAGATATAGAATCACTTACAAAAGAAGACCTTATGGTGTGGCATAGAAAATATTATCACGCTGGAAATAGCTTTATCATAATTTACGGAGATGTACAGGAGAACGAAGTAATAAGAGCTATTAAAGATGCTAATATTCCTTTAAGTGGTGAAAAACCTTCTCCATTTTATGTTCAATATGATAAGAGAGAGATTTTTATTGAAAGAGAAGCGATGAAAAATGTGGAAATGGTTTATGGATTTAAATTTCCTCAATATGATGCTGGGTGGGAGATTTTGGGGGTTATTCTTGGAAATTATCCTATATCAAAATTATGGGGAGAGAAGTTTAGCAAGTTTACATATACTGTGGGCTCACAATTAGAGGTGACGACTACTGGTAGCGGTTTCTTTCTTTACTTTGGAGCTACATCTATTGATAGCGCTCGTGAAATTGATAAAAATCTATGGCACCTTCTAGAGAATCTGGAGATAGATGAGGGAGAATTAGAATTAGCGAAGAAGATTAGGATACTTGAAATACTAAAAATGAAAGAAGAAAGTGAGCGCGGTCTGCTTAAGTTTGTTTCTTGCAATCCATCCTTAATGTATAAGGACTTTAAAGAAATGATAGAGAGAGTTAATCGGGTGAAAAGAGATAAAGTTTTAGCTCTTGCAGGGGAATTATTAACCAAAGAAAATGCAGTAAGAATCAGGATTGGTGCTAATAAATGATTTGTTTTCAACGGCGTATAACAGCGGGTATGCGGTTCGCTTCGCTCACCCAAACCCTTACGGGCTTCGCATACCCGCCAGCCGATGGGCAGAAATGAAGCGAAACGGAATTTCTGCCCATCGGGCGGCGGGTTGGCGGGCTGCTTGTTGAACGAGCGAAGAAATCTTAACTCAAGAACAACGCTCGCGAACTTCGCCGATTCACCCCAAAATGGCTTCGCCATTTTGGGGGCCCGAGATCTTTGGGTTGGCGGCGCAGTCGAACGAGAGGTCTTGACCTCGACCTCAATAGGGAATAGCTCTTCCAAATAGCAATTCTTTCTGAAAGACTACTCCAAGACCTCTCGTTCCAAAATCCCGCCCTCCGTAAAGTTAAAGGGCGGGACTTCGCCAACCTGCCGCCCGTTAAGTGAAATGCCTAAGCCCGCCAAAAGAAAAGTTAATAAATGAAGGAGATTTAACTATGGGTATGAAACTAGCCGATGAAGTAAAAGTTAACCTAAAAATAAGGAGGTAGGGTCATGAAAACAGTATATTCGATATCGATAATCGCTTTGATGATCATCGTTTTTATAAGCGGTTGCATCGAGCCAGGGGTGGAGGAGGAAAAAGTTGAAAAGTTACCTTGGAAGAAGGTGAAGCCAGGGGTGGAGGAAAAAGTTGAAAAGTTGCCTTGGAAGAAGACGAAGCCAGAGGTGGAGGAAAAAGTTGAAAAGTTGCCTTGGAAGAAGACGAAGCCAGAGGTGGAAGAGGAAAAAATTGAAAAGTTGCCTGGGAAGAAGGTGAAGATTGTCCTCGCAGGGAACTTCCATTCCGAGGGTGGGGCGAATCGCGACGAGAAGAGTGGTGCTGATCTGTACTTGGCGGAATATGATTTGAATAAACATGAGGTATTAAGCGTTGAGCGGCTGACCTCCACCCCAAATCCTGAGTGGTTTCCAAGCATATCGCAAGATGCAGCATTCGTGGTTTATGAGGAGATAGAAGACGATGAGAGAAAGCTGATGCTGATGGAACTGGGTAGCAGAAAGAGATATCATATGAAGGACAATGCAAGATTTCCGGATATCAGCGATGATGGTCAGTATATTGTTTACAGCACAAAAAGTCCGAAGGATATCTACATGGGCAGGATAAAAAAGGTCCAGAAGGGTCTGCACACTACATGGGTAATTGATGATGAGAGGAAAATAACCGATGATGGAGCATCATCAGACCCCCAGCTATTTCCGGACAGAGCAAAAATTATATTCCAGTATAAACCCAGGGGTTTGGCTGCAAGCCCCCGCATAATAGACCTCACCATAAGAGAGGTTACAGACCTTCTGCCCGGTAGTGGATACGGTCACTGTGCCGTGAATTATGATGGAAACCAGGTACTCTTCGGGCACTCAAGCAGCTCAAAAACCAAGTCGAGTATTTATGAGGACGGAAGATGGAGCGAGCCTTTTTTACTCTATGAAGAATTTGAAGTAGAGGATTTGGTGAAGTACGACCCAAGATACAAAGATTGCGATGGGGTGGTGTTCAGCTATGCTGAATGGTGCGGGGATAACAACCACATAATTTTCAGTGCTCAGGGATTTAAAGAGGAAAATGGTAAAAAAACCATAAAACTTTCTCGTCTTTTTATGATGGATTTGATAAATGAAGAGCTAATCGATTTTCATTCGATGATTGAAGATTACTATGGGCTAAGTGGCAAGGAAAGCGTTACCGCAAGCTGTACACCAGCTCGTCCCGCTCCTCCTGAGGTGCCTAAGAAGCCTGTAAAGCCTATAAAGCCAGAGGTGCCAAAGGAGGAGCCGACCATCCCTCCTGAGAGAGCTAAACCACTCTATGTCTTCTATGCTATTCATACTCATTCTGTAGGAGATGAGATGAAGGATAGAGAGACTTTTGAATATGCTAGTCAAACAGTCTGGGCAATTGCAGACACTCTGAAAAAACATGGAGCGAAAGGGACATTTGAAGTTGTTTATGGCTTTGCAGAGGGAGCATATCAATACCAAGGAAAGGACAACATCCTCCTAAAGCTTGAAAAGGAGGGGCATGAAGTAGGTCTTCATTCGCACAAAATACCAACTAATCAGCGAGTATACGAAAGCGTTACCAAGGCTGGCATAACACCTTCAACTGCGAGCGGCTTTTTGGCCATGGCCAAGAAGGATCCACAGGAATCTCTTTCATCAGTTCTTGAAGAATTTGCGGAGATGGGTATTACAGTTGGAACTTCAAACCTAAATCCAGAAGACGATGTTCGCAACCCGTTTGGCAAACTTTGCGAAAATATAATAGGAGAGGACAATGATATGTGGGAGATCACAGGAAATTTAATGTATCCATGGCGCCCTGATTACATAAA
>MTLR01000139.1 GCA_002010925.1 Candidatus Bathyarchaeota archaeon JdFR-04 | reverse complement strand
CGATCTCAGCTCTTCCGCCATAGGCAATAGCAATATTCAAAAAGTGCTTGTCATAATTCCTTGTACTCTTCTCCACCTCAGCTATGAGCTTTTGGAGAGACCTCGGTAGAAGCCCTTTTCGCCCTATAACTCTTACGCGAACTTCGTTTTTATGAATACGTTCGTCTGAGAAAAGCTTCGAGAGCTTTTCTTCTAAGATTCGCATTATTTCTTTAACCTCGCGTTTTGGTCTATGGAAGTTTTCTGTGGAAAATGCATACAGCGTTACGGATTTAACCTTAAGATCAAAACACCATTCGAGAAGCTTCTCAACCTTCTCCGCGCCTTCTTTATGCCCCATCCAAGGGTTAAGTGCTTTTTTTAAGGCCCACCTTCGGTTTCCATCAAGGATTATAGCTATATGTTCGGGCTTTTCACCGTTTTTAATTTGGTGCCAAAGCCATTTTTCATAAAGCTTGTAAACGCCTATTGCCGAAAGGAAGCCTTTGAGCATTGTTTATTCCCAAACCTAGCATCGGTTAACGCATTAGCACAGGGGCATTCACGTTTCTGAGGTAATACCCGAACCGTTTCAATTAAAATTTTCTGAAGAAAGGACGTTACTTGTTTGGCGATTATGCTAACCTCTTTCGCGCTTAGCCTTTTTTGAATGCCAGCTGCCATGTTTGAAACATAGCAAATCGCAGCATAACACATCTCAAGTTCTCTTGCCAAAACCGCCTCTGGGAAACTTGTCATCCCTACAATGTCGCAACCCAAGTGGCGAAACATTTCAATTTCTGCTGGAGTTTCAAAACGTGGACCTTCGGTGCATATAAGAACTGCCATGTTTTGAACACGATTGTAGAGTTTCTCCGCGTTTTGTATCAGGAAACGCCGAGTTTGGGGACAATAGGGCTGAGAGAAGTCAATATGTGTAACTGGGGCTTCATCATAAAAGGTAAGCTTTCTGAATTTCGTAAAATCTATTAGGTCATGGGGAATTACTATATCACTAGGTTTGAACTTAACGTTTATGGCACCAACAGCGTTTGTTGCCAAGATTCTTTTCACGCCTAAAGAATATAGTGCGTAAATGTTAGCTCTAAAGTTTATTTTATGTGGTGGAATTGTATGATCAACACCGTGTCTAGGGAGAAAAGCCACCCTTCTTCCATGAAGTTTTGTTAGGAAAATTTTTGGAGGCATCCCATAAGGAGTTCCTATTCGGACTGTTTCAGCGTTTTTTACAAATTTTTCCAGCCCGGTTCCACCTATTATTGCTATCTCAGCTTTCTTCGCCAAATTCTTCAATTTGTTCTTCCTTCCTCTCGAAGAAGTCGTGGAAGGTTCGATAGATGACAAAAACTATTAGTATGGTAGCTATGGCTATCATTATGCCTATTACAGCAGAAAAGACTAGCCGTTCATAGCTTAGTTCCGGATTTTTAAGTATCTCTGATGTTTCAATGAATATTTGCCTAGACCATACCAGAACAGAAACTATTACTAGGGTTCGTAAAAGCCTAATATCTCTTTCAAAATACCATTTTACAGCCCTGCCAAATAACAGTACGCAAACTCCAACGATTATGAGGTCAATGGAACCCCCTATAAATCCACCAGTTATTGCTGGCAAAAGAGTTATCCATCCTTCAACGTTCGCTGGGGGAGTTTTTATCTCAGTCACTGCACCGTTCCATCCTAAAAAGATACCTATAACCACGCATATGAAAGCTGTGAGAGCTGAGAAATTGACAATCTGTACTGGTAAGGGAGGTGGAGAGTACTCTTTAATCCAACCGTAGAAAGCTTTGAAATAATCATCGATCCTAAAGCCTTTATAGAAGAAGTATACGCCTAACACGAGAAGAAAAGCTATCCAATAATAATACCAAAAACCGAAGATCAGAATAATGCTTAGAGTTATGAGTAACAGGCCTGGCAGCCCCAGTACTATACGGGAGTATCGAGGATGTTCTAAGAGAATTTTTAGGTATCGAGTGAATAATGCAGCTGTTTCTTCTATTGACTTGCTATGCCTTACAACTATTCGGCGAACTGATGAAACGGGGACTCGTGATTCGATTAGGGGAAGAACAGCTTCGTCTGAATAGCCATCCGTTACTAGGATAACTTCGTTTGCCCTGAATTTTTCTAGAACTTCGTTGAGTTCGGTGACGAGTTTACGATCAGCACTTATTCCGCCGAATTCTGAACCAGTAATTGTGGCTACTTGGAAAACTTCGTTTGATTTTCTTTCCCCGTAAAGGCGGTCATAAACTCTTATGCTTTCAAAAATTGCGTTAGCATCGGGTTCCTCTGGGTCCCGTAAGGCTAAGGCGATGGCTGCATTTAGGTTTTCATCTCTTCCTAAGATAGGAGTTTTTATTCCGGTCTTCTTACCTAAATCATCATCTCTGTCAACGCATAAAATAAGTATCCGTTTTTCCTCCCCTCCCGTGTTAGCCATCAAGTTTCGCCTTTACGTGTAAATGCGGGAGATTGACACTTTAATCTTATGTTTCAATCTTGATTAACCCTTTGATTGGCTTATACCACTTTCAGCAAGGATTTGAAATTCTTCCCAGCTAAGTTTTTCTCCGCGTTTGAGTTTTTCTTTCGCCTGCTCTATAAGTTTTTTACGTATTTCCAATTCATATTTCTGTTTCCGTTCGTTTTCAAGTTTGTACAGTTTCTCTTTAAGGCTTTTTATTTGGTTTTGGAGATTGACACATTTTTGGTGTAGGACCTGGGCTTGTTGCCGCAGTTTTAGATATTTCTGGTGCGCTGTTTGGGCTTCCCTTTTTAATATTTCGATTTTTCGAATTTTTTCAAGCATTTGTTGGTGAAGTTGTTGGCTTTTTTCCGCTGTCTCGATGAGTTTTTTATGACAATCATCGGCTTTTGTTTTTAACGTTTTTATTTCAGTTTGTAGCCCTAGGCGCTGTTGTTGAAGTTCTTGGATTTGTTTATGAAGAGCTAATTTAGTTTCTGTCAACCGAACTTTTTCTATTAATTGTTTTTCTTCTTCTAGGGTCGTTGGGGTTGTTTGGATTTTCCATTCTAGTTCGTCTAACTCCTTTTGGAGGGTTTTAAAGTTTCCCGATGGTTTTCTACGTTTTAATTCAGAAAGCTTTTTCTGTATTTCGGTTATTTTCTTTTTTCTTACAGCGATCTCCTTTTTCGCTGTTTCTCTTTTGTTTTTTAGCTCTTTTACCAGCTGGTTTATTTGATTTCTTTTCTGTCGAAGCGTTTTCGCTTCCTTTTTTATTGTTTTTATTTGGTTATTTATTTCATTTCTTTTTTGCGCCCATGTTTTTGCCTCGACGTTAAGCTGGTTTCTCTGGATTTTTATGGCGTTTAATTCTTTGGCTAGTTGGGTGATTTTTTGTTTTAGTTGCTCTTCATTCATATTTTTCGCCTAAATTGGCTCCATTGAAGAATCTGGGTTAGGAGGTTTTTTCCCTTTTCCGTTGTGAAAAGAGGTAAGTCCCAGTTTTCAATTAGTTTCCAGCGGACTATCTTTTGGTTGATCATTTGTTTAACGTAAGGTTCCCTGTAAATTAGAATCCCCCTTCTTTGCCAAGTAGGGGTTTTAGCCAAATTTATGCCTTCCTGAAATAAGAGTTGGTGAAGCTCCTTTGTTTTCAGTTTTTGGAGTTTCTTGGCTACATCAGCCGAGCCATACCCCTTTTTTCGTAGCATCCAGTAAGCATAGGCGTTATTATGATT
>MTLR01000091.1 GCA_002010925.1 Candidatus Bathyarchaeota archaeon JdFR-04 | reverse complement strand
GCTGATTAGGTGGCCGCTGAATGCAATCGCCCAGAGCGTGATAGGGTAAACGATCATGCGTTCCATTCCCCCCTTACCTAATCCGAGATAGTTGTCGGAAATGAAGAGGGCAAGCGCCGCAAGCGAGAGTGCCCCCAGCAGAACAGCAAAAAACGATAGGGGCGGCTTCTGCAGTTTGTACGAAGCGATGGCGGATAATGCGCCAAATGTGAAAGCAATTAGGGCAGCAATGGAGTGTATTACTCCAGCATCTTTAGGGAACAGCCCGACGCCCATGGCGCCGATGCCTGTTAAAACCAGAAGAAAGTATAGAAGCCTAAAGTCGAGCGCGCGCTTAGCGAAGTAGGCGCCAGCAATTATTGTCACGCCAAGCAGGAATACTGAGGAGTTAAAGAGGAGGGAGGTGGCTCCAACGCCCAAGTCACTTATGTAATTCTCCGAAACACTGTAGCCGGGATACAACGCTTCTGCTGTGATAAGTCCTAAAACAAACTGGACAGCGCCAACGAATAGAAAGCCTCCAGCTACTTTCCCATAGTCGTACTTCATGCCGTTCAGTTATTCGGCTTCAACTTCATAAAATTTAGGGTAGCGGGAAAGAGTGCATTTTCCACGTAAGGGAATGAACACGATAAGATGATAGTATTGTCTAAATACGCATGTATTTATCGCCTAAAGTTTTAAGTTTTTAACTACTATAATTACTTCAATCGTGTATAGATAAATCCCATTTTGGGAGTTGAGTTGAGTGCCCATTGAAATTGGATTGGAAATGTACGCTGAAAAACCGATAATCTTACCTTTTTTCACGGGGCACGTTTCTAGGGGGTTGTTACTTCATATTTTACGCAGAGTTAACCCATCCTTACCGAGTTCCTTACATGAGGCGGATAGGCCCAAGCCTTACGCTGTTACTCCATTGAAATTTAAAGCAAGAGAGAAGACTGAGAAGGGATACTTATTAGACCCCGGTTTCCCATGCCGTGTCGTGTTCAAATTTTTGCGTAACGAAATCGCTAAGTCCCTGCTTGAGTACTTTTATAGTAATAGTAACGTCCTAATCTATGATGTCGTTTTCCATGTTGCTTCTTTGAACGTGAAAAACGAGAGTTACGAAGATCTATGGAACAGTGCGAAAAAGCCGACGGGTGCCTTTAGGTTAATCTTTCTCACGCCAACCTATCTTGCAACGATGGGCACAGACTTCCATTATCTTTTTCCAGATCACGTGAGGATATTTTCCAATCTAATGCGATTATGGAATCTTTTCTCTGATAACAAGAAATTCAACATGAATGATGTTCCGGAATACAAAGAGTGGCTCCTGAAAAACATGGGGGTTTCCAGACATAAACTCGCCACAAGGATGGCTTACATGAGAGAAAGGAAAGCCAACGGATTCGTTGGATGGGCGGAATACGAAATGAAGGCCTTAGACAAGTGGAGCCAAGTAACGCTTGTTTTTGCAAGGTTCGCGGAGTACTCGAATATAGGCGGAAACAGAACAGGAGGATTCGGCGTAACATTGTTTGTTTCAAAAGATAAACCTGCCGTCAAATAGGCTTTGTTTTATCTAATTCTGGAGGGGATTACTGTTTTGTAAAAGGGGGTGAATGCATTAAACTATTTTTCTTTAGGAGCTTGGCGTTTTAGTGGTTTATAGAGCTTTGTTGTTTCAAATTTGACGTTGTGTTCCTTTAGGATCTGTGAAGTTTCTTCTAATGCTTCTATTGGGATTATAAAGCATCCGTCGCCGAGTTTTCTTCCTCCCCCTCGTTGAACTATTCCTTTTATTTTTTGTTTTCCGAAGAGTCGATAGATCACTTTCATTTTCTCTTTTTGGGTTAGTGCCTTAAGGTTGTAGGTTACTATTGCCATTGGGTGGAGATTTTGGAAGAAAGCCGGGGCATGCATTGGGTATCTCATGTATAGGGTTATCCCATTTTTTAAGACTTCTTGAAGGAATGTTGGTTCGGTTTTTTCCCAAAGTTCGTTTTGTGTTCTCGTTAAAACTTGGGTGAATAAGCCAAGTTTCCCAACGTTTTCATATAGTTCTCTCCGTTTTTTCCACATAATTTCGTCATTTTCAAAAATAACAAGTAGATCGTAGTCTGAATATTCATAATATCTTCCTTTTGCCCTGCTTCCAAAAAGGATTACAGCGATTACGCCTTCAACTTTGGTTATGGCGTCCACTATCCTACTTAAATCTGACTTCAGCCTTGCTTCCAATCTCATCCATTATTCTCTCCATGGCTTCAATCGCTTCTCGGGCCCTATTCCCGTTTAATCCATCATAGCCTAAATCGCCATAGGTTCCCCAAACCAGTTCTAGATCGGCGACAATCTTTGGGAATTTCTCCTTTGCCCACCTGATTCTTCCAGCATGAGCAGTCTTTGGGTTGAGGTGGAAATGAATACCTTCTTTGGATGCTACGGCTTCTATGGCTTGTTCCACAGCTTTTATCACCATGTCGCCAACCACAGTGTACCTGCCTTTTTCATACTCGTCTAGGGCAGCTTCTCTTTTTTCTTTAGCCATTTTTAGATGGTGAGCCAAATCAGCCATATCTTATAATAAGAAATTTTCCAATTATAAGTATTTCGCGTTAGCTGCCATAAAAACGAGGACCTGACCCTAAAAGCCTGTGGCTTCGTCTACTGGAAGTCAAACCATAAAAACCTACGACTCACCCCAGACGCCTTTCTACTGTCGCCATAAATTGGAACTGAAAAATACTTCGCAGGTCTTGTCTCAATCCGTGACCGCAGAGATTTAGCCGAGCTTTTGCACAACATTAAAGGCACGTCTCATTGCCTAATTGTTTTATTACTAAAAGTCTACTTTTCCGGAGGGCTTCAACGAAAACGTTGAATTTGGAAAGGTTAATAAATAGTTAAGGTTATCAAATTATTTAGATGTGGGCTCCTAAATGGCTTGGTGAGTGCTATTCGAGGCTTTATATGAAGTTTGGTCAGGAGTTGTTTACGTTTAGCGAGGCTAAAGAGTTTTTGTCGTTTGGTGAAAGTAAGCTTTCTGTTGCCTTTAGTAAGCTTCATTCCATGAGGTTTCTGCTAATTTTTGATCGTGGAAAACCTAGGCTTTACAGGCTTTTAGATCCTGAAAATGTGGTTTTTCTGGCTTCGGGGATGGTTAAAAACTTTGATAAGATTGTTCAAGAGAGATATCTCAAGCTTGTACTTGACTGTCTTCGGGCGGCCTTAAAGTTTACGGATTTGGAGTCCTTCGCTATTTATGGATCCGTGGCCCGCGGATCCGCTTCAAACGTCAGCGACATCGATATACTCCTCATTTCGGAGTCCCTACATGGAAGTTTAGGCTTTAGGATGGAGAAGCTTTATGGCATGGAGAAGCAGGCTCTAAAGGATGAGTTGGGATGGCTCAGAAAACACGGCATTTACACAGGTTTGAGTTTTTATCCGCTTAAGAAGAAGGAGGCATTGGGGCTACCTATTCTTTTTCTGGATTTAACGGAGGAAGCCGTAATCCTGTACGATAAGAACCGTTTTCTCGAAACCGTACTGTTGGGGCTTAAGGCAAAACTGCTGATGCAAGGCGTGAAAAAGGTTGTTGTAAACGAGGGGCATTGGTACTGGGACTTAAAACCCGACTATAAATATGGTGAAAAAATTGAAATTACTTAAGGTTGCTAAGTCTTATCTCCGCCAAGCTAAGGCTAGGCTTAAGGATGCCAAAGAAGCCTTTT
>MTLR01000010.1 GCA_002010925.1 Candidatus Bathyarchaeota archaeon JdFR-04 | reverse complement strand
TTTTCTTTTAGACGTTTTATAAGGAGGCTCTTATCCGAAATTCGAGTGCCGCCAGAGGCTAGTTCAATCCATTCCCACATAAGGTCGAAGCCCTCGCATATTTTGGGGTTATCTTCCTTTGGTTTAATGTAGAAAGCCTTAGATTTGGTTGGCCAGTCAGTTATAAAGTAGAAGTAGGGGTGTCTTTCGCCTAGGGTTCTGAAAGCTGGAGTGGGAATATCTTCGCCCCATGGTATTTCAATTCCAGCATTTTTCAATTCTTCGATGATTTCCGTGTAGGTCAAGCGTTTAAAAGGCAATTTGGGAGCTTCGAAATTATAATTTATTGTTTCCAACTCTCTTACACAATTTTCCTTTACACTCTTGCAAACGTAATGAATTAGTTCTTCAAGGACTTTCATAACATCCTCGGCTGTGGCAAAAGCCTGCTCAATATCAACGGACACGAACTCGCTTATGTGCCTACGTGTATGAGATTCTTCAGCACGAAAGAAATGGCCTATCTCGAAAACTTTTTCAAAGCCAATCACGAGCTCTTCTTTGTATAGTTGCGGACTTTGAGCTAAGAAAGCCTTTTTATCGAAGTATTCCACGGGAAATAGCGCTGATCCTCCTTCAGTTGCAGTTGATATTATACGTGGAGTATGAACCTCAATAAACCCTTTTTCAGATAGAAACGAACGGATAGCCTTTAAAGCTTCATGTTGTATTCTAAATATGGCTCGGCTTTTTTCTCGGCATAAATCTAGAACTCGGGCGTCCAGTCGTACATCAATGCCGGCTGGAACCTTTCCCGTGATATCCAATGGGAGAGGATGCTTTGCCACGCCTAAAATCCGTATTTCTTTTGGAATTATTTCTACCCCACGGGGGGTCATTTCGGTTTTTTTAACAATTCCTTTCACGCCAATACTATATTGGCGTTGGAGCATTTCTGCTTTAGCTACGATTTTCTGTTCGAGTTTTTTCCGCGGAATGGTTATTTGCACAGTGCCTTCTCGATCATGTAGAATTAGGAATAGAATTCCGCCTAAATTGCGGATTTCCCTTACCCATCCGAAGACTGTTACTTCTTTTCCATCCAGTTCGGGAAGTATTTCTCTTGAGTAGTGGGTTCTTCGCCAGCTTCCTAAATTATCGATTTCCACTGTAATCCTCTCTAGTCGGTGAATTCTACACGTAGGGTCATGTTTTTAACTTTCTGCGCTATTTCCTTCAAAGCTTCCAAGTTTATTTTGAAGGAACCTCTCCTTGGTTTCTTTAGGATAACCCTTGTCTCGGTGCTACCATCTGGAAGCCAGATGGTGTTTATAGTAACTATATTTAAAGGTGCAAAAAGATCCTCCAAAAACTTCCGGTCATTGGCTCCATATTCTATCACGCGGATGTTCCTACCCGTCTGCTCTCCTAGCGTTTTTACTATTTTTCCACCGTAACCCAAGAGGCGGGAAACCTGTCCTTGCCCCACAATTATAGCAAGGGCGCCATCAGCTTCTACGGCTTTATGAAAAAAAACATCTTGAAGCGAAGGGAACCGTTTTTCCAGAGACAAAAGTAGACGAGCTATTTTCAAATCCGTCTGAGTTATTTCCCCAGATTTGAGTTTTGACTCGCATTTTTTGCATAAGATTCCGCTTTGCAGGCAGAACTTGCATAATACTGTTTTCACTCGGAGATATGCCCTCCACAAATAAAGGAGGGGCGGCGGAGCTTTGCGCGTCTACGAAACGGGCGTTATTAACGTTCCAGTGTGATTTCAATAGTGCTGACGTTGGTGGGCGTGCCACCCTCTTCGGTGGGTGCCACTTGTTCCGTGCCAATGCCTACCTGTTTAATCTTTACGTCGGGTAGGAATCGGCGTCGAACAACTTCGACAACATCGACAGCTCGGCTGATTGCTCTTCCCCTAGCTTTAACGCTTACTTCCTTTGCTCCGCCGTGGAAGAGGGTTATGCAAGCCAGCACATAGTTCATAACTGGCTTTTTCCCGACAAGTACTGAGTTGCTTTCAGACATTGTACCGCCTCACTCCTCGTTTTTATGTTCTGTATAGCTTCATAAGCTTTTTTATCGTAAAATAAATACGTTGCGGTTAGGCTAGGTTATTATATCATCGATTGGTGATACTTGTCTTCTTAATTATTTCAAGACGTTAACTGGATAAACCTTTAAATAACTGTTACAAATGTAAAGGAAAAGTTTAACAAATGATTGGTGAATGAAATGCGGAAGCAAAAACCTCTTACTGGTCGTTCATTAAGACTGTTACATACACTTTTCGAGAAAAGCCTACCAACAACCAATTACACAGTATCATTGAAACAAAGTGAACTAGCTGAAGAACTGGGCATAACTAGACAAGCCTTAAATGTGCATTTACGTAGACTCAGAGACTTAGGATATATACGCACTGGAAGAGGATTTATCGATATAACGGAAAGGGGGCTAACACTTCTAGGAGTAACTGTAAACCCAGCCTTCATATTTATTAAAGTCACGCCTAAAAGCAGGGAACAAGCATACGAAAAAATGAGTACTCTCCCAGCTCAAAGAATCTTCAGAGTAACAGGGGACATAGACGCTATTCTAATTGTGGAGGGGGATAAACTTGACGAAACCCTCAAGAAACTGGCAGCAATAAACGGCATAAAGGAAACCAAATCTTACGTAACCATCAAAGCTCTAAAATAATACTTGGTGAAAAATGTGAAGCTATTCGAGTACGAAGCCAAGAGAATTTTTAAACGCTATGGTATTCCTGTTCCACGCGGAGAACTTGCAGCATCACCACAAGAAGCACGCCAAGTAGCTTCAAAACTGAGCTTTCCAGTAGCCATCAAAGCTCAAGTTCTTGTAAGCGGTAGAGGAAAAGCCGGGGGAATACTATTCGCCGAAACACCATTAGAGGTTGAAGAAATCACGGCGGAAATTTTGAGTATGTATATTAAAGGGTTAAAAGTGAAAAATGTCTGGATTGAAGAAAAAATTCCAGCCAAAAAAGAGCTATTTTTCAGTATAACCATAGACCGAGTAAAACAAAGCTACATAGCTTTAGCTTCTTCGATCGGTGGAGTAGACATTGAAGAAATCGTCGAGAAAACGCCGGAAAAACTTGTAAAATGCCCAATAAACCCAAAATATGGTTTCCGCAGTTTCCATGCCCGACAAGTAGCAAGCAAAATAGGTTACACTGGTGCCCAGCAAACTAAACTGGCAGTCCTCTTTAAGAAGCTTTATTCAATACTTGAAGAACTAGATGCTGAACTTGTTGAAATGAATCCACTGGTCGAAACCAGTAATGGGGAATTTATAGCAGTTGATGCGCGAATAATAATTGACGATAATGCATTGTTCCGGCATCCCGAATACAGAAGCCGTCTTTTTGAAGAAAAAACTTCGGAATTTTCACCCGAGGAATTGAAAGCCCTCGAGAAAGGATTAGCTTACGTGAAACTTGATGGAAATATAGGGATTATTGGAAACGGAGCTGGACTAGTCATGGCTACACTAGACGCTGTTCAACACTACGGCGGGAAACCAGCCAATTTCCTTGACGTTGGGGGGGGAGCATCGGCGGAACAAATAACAGCAGCCATGGAAATAGTGACTTCAAACCCGAACGTCGACGTGATTTTCATAAATATTCTAGGTGGAATAACTCGCTGCGATGAGGTTGCAAAGGGAATAATCGAAGCGCAGAAAAGAGTTTGCTACGAAAAGCCGATGGTTATACGATTAGTAG
>MTLR01000088.1 GCA_002010925.1 Candidatus Bathyarchaeota archaeon JdFR-04 | reverse complement strand
GAAATTATCCCTCTTTTGTCACCTCCAGCTTTTTCCCCGGCCTCTAAAGCGTTTAGAAGTCGTTCTGCCAGGTTTCCCTTATAACGCTCAAATGTTTTCACTGTGGATTCTAAGACCGGCTTATTGTTAAGCGTGTTCCCAGCGGCAACATATTCTTCGCCTATAATATGTCCCTTCCATAACGGCACTTCTTTACCCGTGAAA
Organism: Candidatus Bathyarchaeota archaeon JdFR-04; assembly: GCA_002010925.1. GTDB lineage: Archaea > Thermoproteota > Bathyarchaeia > Bathyarchaeales > UBA233 > UBA233. Next base: position 3,545 of record MTLR01000088.1, on the reverse strand, counting down.
GCCGCTTTCTGTCCAACTCTGTCGATAATTATCACTTGGCGTTTCTCCCTTTCCTCATCCATGTTCAACATCCTCTTTAAAGCTTCTTTCGGGCTCAGTCCATGACGCAGAAGCTTCAACCCTGTCACACCATAACTTATAGCCGTCAAAGCTTGAGTAGCAATGGCACCAACATCAAACTCCACATAGGGCACCCGACTTCTAACTTTTGCTCTACCCGTTGCCGTGGCTACGCCTAAACTGCCCGTTTCTCTACATCGCGCAACTATGGAGAAAGTCATAACTAGACTTCCTTTCTAGCCATTTTGTCTGTTTTAGGTAAAAAGAAAGAAAGAACAAGGGCTGCTGTGGCGAAGAGAGTTAACATGTGGAACGCTGTTTCAAGTCCGTAGTTGTCCGCTAGAAATCCAGCTAAAGACTGGGAAACAGAGCCTATGCCAAAGGAGGTGAAAAAGAATGCGCCATAGGCGGTTCCCCGAGCTTTCTCTGGTGAAATCGCGCCCGTAAGCGAGTTTAATGCTGGTTGGTGCCCATAAAAGGAGATTCCATATAGCGCAAGAAACAATGGAATTGCTAAAAACTGGAAGGGCAGAAACTGTAGTGACAATAAACCTAAAAGCACGCCGGCTGAAGTGGCGATTAGAACTTTTCTAGAACCAAAAATATCCGAGGTTTTACCGCCAACCCATTGTCCTGGAACGCCAGAAGCCAAAACAAGTGTGTAGGCTACCGAAGCCCACATAGGGTCTACATGCTTACTTTCCTTAAGGTAAAGTGGGAAGAAATATTCGATTCCCTTCATGAATAGGCCTACAGCTATGTTAAAAATGAGAATACGCCATAGCTCCGGAATTTGGAAGATTTCAAAAAATTTCACCTCATAAAGGTGTTTGCTGTCAAATATGCCTTTAATGTTTTTCAGTAAAATCAAAGCGAGAAGCAAGGAAAGAAAGCCGAAGAGGATGAAGGCAAACTGCCAACCAAGGTACCTGCCAATAAACCAGGCAATCGTAGGCGTAAGCATAACCCCTAAAGTTCCACCCATGCCATGAAATCCCATGGCTTCCCCTGTATTTTCATGAAAAACCTTGGATAGCAAGGAATTGGCTGCTGGATGATAAAGACTCGCCCAAGCAGCCATTAAAACCAAGCTTAAGGCATAAATAAGAACATTACCAGCTAAAAACATGAGGAAACTTGACAAACCGGCGAATGCCAAACAAAGGGTTATAGTTTTAATTTCGCCAATTTTGTCGCCTATGGGTCCGCCTACAAGGGCTCCAGCGCCATAAATGAAGGAGGAAGCTGTTCCAACTGTGCCGATAACAAACTTCGAAACTTGAAGATCGTTCATTATAATTGTCAATAGAGGCGGTGCAATCACAAATAAAGAATGGTTAAGTGAATGGGTTGTCCCTAGTAACGCTAGAAGCTTGTTTCGCTCTGATTTCATACGTATCTATCCCAAGTTCAGAGAAAGACTTGTCCAAGGAACAACCTATAAAAGTTTAGGCTCGCAAGGCTTTCGATTCTTTCTCTTCCCAGAAGGGTCGGGTTCGTAGATACTGAATCTTAGCTTTCAACAAGTCCATGTAAAACTCTTTCTCCTCTTGGTGCATTTTGCCAAGGATCCTTGAAGCCGTTTCCGGCCCTACCCCCTTCACTTGTAGGGCTATTAACGCTTTTTTGCCATAGCTTAGAACTAAATCTGCTGTTCGCCTCGCATAAGTTAGGTCTTCCAATTCTTCCGACGATAGTTTCTTGTTTCTAAGCCTACGTTTAAGTATAGCTTTCAGTTTCCTTATGTCTTGTCTGAAACGGATCGGTGCGAGCAACCCGGAGCCACATTTTCCGCATTTTGGTTTTTCAGGCAGCTCCCGAATCCTTCCTTGGATCACGCCTTTTCCACAGTCTATACATAACAGTTGAATTTTTCTCGCGTTGATGGATTTCTTCATTCTGTTTATGTTACTTAGTATTATACGTTCGGGGGCCATAAACTCTGAAAGTTCAGCATAGAGTTGAAGTATTGGACGAGCCAACGGCGTTGGCTTATCAATGCTTAGAAAGGTTTCCACTTGAACCTCTTTTTTCCTAACTTTCCCTATTATCTCCTTTGCAGTTTCTAAGTCCACTTTCTCTTGCAATGCTTCTCGTAGTGTTTCCTCATAAATCGGCGTTTTCCTAAACCTGCGTGGAAGTGCTTCCAGTCTTTTAGGCGACATTGTTTTTCCGCGGGGAAGCGCCCCGAATCTTTCGGCCACAAACTTCATTTTGTATGCAAAGGGGAAGCGAGCTTCTAGGTATTCATTGAAGGCTATTTCGATTTGTTGAGCTGTTAGGTTAAGGAGCTTGTGAGCGATTTTTTCTAGGTCTTTTTGCGAAACCTTTCGCGGTGTTTCAATAAGTATGCGGTATCCGTCATTCCACCAACCAACTATGAATTCCTCATTTGACAAAACAGCGTCAAATATGCACCCTAAGGTACGGTTCACATTTTCTCCAAAACAGGCGTGAATAACCACATATTTTTTAAATCCTTCAACAAGAATTAGCCTGTGAGAAGGGACCGGGATGCCTAGGTTCACATGTTCATTTATTTCCTCAATAGCCCTCGTTAAAGCGGTTCTTTCAACAGAAAATTCCTCAGCTAATTTCTCCGCAACCTCCACCGGGTTCCTAGAATTTTTCAGTTTCAACGCTATTTTTTCTCTAAGTTTTCCTGTTTCTTGAGCGAGTTGATAGGGAACTGGAAGAAGTTCTCCGTCCCATCCGGGAATAGCCGCTAAAGGGTCTTCCGAGGGAATTACATGAACTGTGCCAGTTTCGTCTTCTATTTGGACTATACGCCAGACTTTCCCTTTACATATGAAGTTCAAGCCTATGCGTGCCCTTAAAGCCATGAATTCATCGCCTAAAGTGCCTATTTTTCTGTCGGAAATTATGTCAATTATTGGGTATCGTCTCTCATCAGGAATCATGCTTAGGTTTCCATAGTAGTATTCCCTAGTTTTCCATGTTTTCCTCAACTTTCCGCCTTCTAGAAGTCTAACCTCTCCCAGTCTATCTAAAAACTTAATCACTTCTAAAAGTTTGTTTTTAGTTATGCTTCGGAAGGGATAAGCTCGATGGATAATTCGAATGATTTCGTCTATGCTAGTCTGTTCCTTGTCCATGAGAATTCCAGCTATTTGATGAGCCAAAACATCCAGAGCATTTTCATGGATTTTTATGGGTTCCAATTCGTTTCTGGAGGCTTTTGCTACGGCTGCCACAGCTTCTAAGGTGTCGTCCGGGAATGCGGTTACTATAACGCCTTTAGAGGTTAGGTCTAGCCGGTGACCGCTCCTCCCAACCCGCTGGATTAGGCTGGACACCTGACGTGGCGAAAGATATTGTAAAGTTAAGTCTATATGTCCAATATCTATTCCTAGTTCGAGGGTACTGGTGCATATGATTGCTTTTAGGGTTCTGGCTTTGAACTCATCTTCGATTCTTTTGCGTTCCTCTTTTGACAAGGAACCGTGATGCACTGCTATATCATC
>MTLR01000192.1 GCA_002010925.1 Candidatus Bathyarchaeota archaeon JdFR-04 | reverse complement strand
TTCAACCACCCTCGCCAACCGCGAAAAATGGGTCGTAAAGGAGAGAATAGCAAAACCGGAAATCAAGTTTCCATCATCCAAGTACACAAAAATGGGGCTAAAAAAGCGAGGGGCAAAAGTTTCATGGGCCTTCCGAACAAAGGAAATAAGCCCTACGGGAGTGGTGGGCGACCCAACAAAAGCCTCAAAAGAAAAAGGTGAAAAAGCATGGAAGCTCACAATTGAGAGACTCGCCGACCTGCTCACAGAACTAGACAAAATGAAACCGTAAAATACACGAAATCGCATTATTTATTTATTAAATATATTCATAACAAATTTCTGAAGTTTATCACTTGACTGCAAAACGAGTTTAATGGTTTCTTCGCCTTTGCGAGTCAGCGCGTAAATTCTCCTTCTATCGTGTAACCTTCCCTTTATTAACCCATCCCTCTCCAAAGAATACAAAAGAGAGTAAACCGTGCCGGAGCTTATCAAAAGACCATATTTATCATGAATGAACGCTATAATGTCATAGCCGCTTAGAGAACTGCTCCTCAACTTTGACAAGACTATTATGTCCATAAAGCTTTTAATAATCCTCTCATGCAGTTTTCTTAAAACTTCTGATTCCAAATAATTCACTTACTCCCAGCGATTTTTCTTTTAACCTGGAGTTCGCAGATTGGTCTTTCACGCAACGATTTATAGCCCAACATGTCAGCACCGGTCAACGTTTAAGCGCTTCATAGCAATTTTGAAGTTCCTAAAACCGAGGGGTTAGTTATATTTAACTCTTGAAACAAAAAATGATATCTTTTATATGAAAATCGAACACTCATATGTGTGAAAACCATGAAAAGTGTTTTAGACGAATTAGATAGGAATATAATGCATCATATATGTAAAGGCGTATACTCCTACACAGAATTGGGTCAAATCTGCAATGTAGAACGCAGCACAATTTACCGAAGAATAAAAAAGCTGGAAAACATGAACGTTATAAGCAGGAAGGTCATGGCCATTCCAGATTTTACCAAGCTCAACCTCTCAGCCTTATGCATAGGAATGGACGTTATGCATGAAGACCTAGACAAGACAATTGGTCTCCTTAAAGAGCATGCTCAAGTCAAGTTTCTCTGGAAAACCTACGGAACTCACAGCGTAGTCGCGGTGATCATCTGCAATAAAGGCGAGGAAGGCCAAGCCATCCTGAACCTGAAGAAGACCTTGGAGAAACTAAAAATCCTGAAGTTTGACATATCCGTCGGCTTCAGCTGGGAAAAAATAGATTTTACCCCCTACTAACACTAAAATTGATCCCAAATGTCAAGGCAGACATAAGGGTCGACCCCCTAACTGAATAAAAACTACATGCAAAGGGAATCAAGATAAGAAGAATGAAAGACTAACAGCTTACGAATAGAGGGAGTTAAGCGGGAAATTTACGTTCAAGTTTAACATGGATAATTACAGAGGTGAGGAAGGTTGTTGATTATAAAGACTTGAAAAACAAAAGTTCGAATCTTCCGGTTACCAGTAAGCTATAGACAGGTGGAGTTTAAATTCTCGGTCATCTAAGGAAAAGCTTTCTTATGTTGCGAAATGAGAGTGATTTACCAGAATATTATTCTTTTTGGAATCACTTCTATAACGCTGCGGACGTTTGTGTCGAATAGAGGGATTCCCACAGAATCCCTGCTTTGCTCATCAAGTTTAAGCCTATACTTGTTAATGTGCTCTTGAGTTCGTTTGATAAATTCCTTTTCATCGTCGATTATTCTGGCCTTTCCTCTGATGATAACCGCCTCTTCTCCCCTGTAAACAGCCATGGCTACATTGTTATTTCTTAACAAATTTCGAACTTTAACCGATTTTCTGCCAGTTTGAATGTAAACTTTGCCTTCGTCATAGGTGAAGAAAACTGGAACCACATGAGGCGCATTATTTGAATCCACTGTTGCAAAGCTGGCTAAGCGCTTTCTATCCATAAAAGTTTTAACTTCATCTAGCCTCTTAGGCATTCCAATTCTCACCTAACCTTAACTTTCTCTCTTCTCTTTGATTTACATTTATACTCAAACGTAAAAAACATGAGGTTATTATTAATAATAATTACCAAGGGTTGGGGTCTGGAGTGGGATCAAAACCTATTGTGGAAGAGGAAAAGATCGAGGAAACAATTAGGCGTATACCAAAAGACTCATTTACTGTGCTTGACTTTATGGAAGTATTCAAAAGAACCTACCCCAAAGACTGGAAAAAACTCGTTGAAAGATTTGGGCTTTTTGGAAGCAAAAAGAGATATACAGTAGCCACCTATCTCTCAAACAGGCTGGATGTTTACTCTCAGAAACCCCACTCACTGCTTCATCCTTTCACCCGATACAGTGAGGGAAAATTTAAGGATTATCGAAGAACCACAGAGGAGGAAAAGAAACGTTTCGGCAGTTCATGGATTGCGGTGTTCAGGAAGAAACAAAGGAGTACAGAACAAGTGGGTGAAGAAAGGAAGATTTTAGCTTTAATAGACAAGTATGTTCGTGCTTTTGAGACGGCGGATGCAGATTTGATGCAAAGCCTGTTTTGGGTCGATGATGAGAGGTTTATCGAAGTGGAGAATCATATTCCTGAACCTTTTGGACGTGAGAGGTTTCTAGCCATTATAGACTGGATCAGGAAGTACCAAAAACCCGGCTGGAAGATGAAATTTTATAATTCGAAAGTGAACATGTTATCTTCAGAAGTGGCCTACAGCGTTTCACTACGCGATCAAAAGGAAAATGGAAAGCCTAAGACTAGCAGAGTCACTTTGATTTTTCTTAAGAAAGGAAATGAATGGAAAATCATCCACGGACACTTCTCCTACTTACCAAGCTGATAAACACTTACTATAGAGCACTCAAAAATCCTCATAGAAATTTAAACCCGATACTTAAACCTAAATAGGTCGCCAGATGTTCAAGTAGGTTTCTAATTCACATTATCCAACAAAATTTTATGATGTTGCTTCTCTTTTTCTAACATAGAGTATTGATTTTGAAGAATTGAGAAAGTTTCTTGTGAGAGAGCAAAGGTTAACACTTATGCTAACGGTGCAAAAGCGGCGGTCTTAAGTGACTGAGATAAAGAATTAGTTTTTAGCGAGAGGAGGACTTCTTTACAGAGACAGATATTTTGGGGAAGAATCCCTTTATTGGGCAGGAATTAGTTTTTATGAGCATAAATGCTTGTGTGGTATGAACTACTACGGATATACCATTCTTTCTAAAAACGTTTTGTTGAAGGATTATACGCATTTCTTCGGGAGGCATTAAAAAGGGTCGATGAAGAAACTCCGTTCAGAGGGCCGGAAAATGAAGTTTACAAAATGTTGTATCTGGAGAATTCATTAGCGACGGGATATAACATTAGTCTGAAATTCCTTTAAGCTTGCTTTGGGCATATTTTCGAAAGGCTTCTACACTAAGCCTTAAGATTTTCTTATAAACCGATACTTGAACCATCTCGAGCTATCGCTAACTCGGTCAGGATACTATTCAAGTTCTCGGCAGAAAAACCGACTTGCTCTTTTCCCCATTGTGCAAATTTTGTGCGAGTGCCCTGGGGGTTAGATTCACATATAATTCTAGCGAGCACATTTAGTTGCGAACAAGTTTTCCTTTCTTCATTAGAAGCGCATGGTCAACTTCTATGCTAGGGTTATGCAGGATAAAATCCCAATGTATTGACGCTTTGTTTACTCCGCCTAGGTGAGTGTTGTTGCCTATGGCTATGTGGGCTGTGCCAAGGGCTTTTTCATCGTATATTCTATAACCT
>MTLR01000029.1 GCA_002010925.1 Candidatus Bathyarchaeota archaeon JdFR-04 | reverse complement strand
TTCAGAAAACATTACAGAAGAAATATGGCGAAAACTAGCTCTAAACTGTGTTATAAACCCGTTGACAGCTCTATTCCAAGTTAGAAATCGTGAAATAGCCTCCCAAACTTTGGAATGGGTAAGACAGCAAATTTTACGTGAATGCGTCGAAGTTGCTAGAGCCGATGGAGTAAGTCTCAAGATAGATCCGGAGGAGCTTGACCGCAAAATTAGGGGTTACGCTAATTTTTCATCCATGTGTCAAGACATAATTAAAGGGAAAAAAACAGAAATAGACTTCCTAAATGGTAAAATAATTGAAATCGGACAAAAACACGGAATTCCAACACCTGTAAACCGCACATTGACCTGTTTAATTAAGTTCTTGGAGGAGAAAAACCTTGAAGTTCGAAGATAAGATTAGGCAGATGAAGGGTAAAGAAAAAATCATAATGCTAACCGCCTACGATTATCAAATGGCGAAAATCCTCGATGAAGTTGGCGTAGATCTAATTCTGGTCGGCGACAGTCTAGGGATGGTCTTCCAAGGATATACGGATACGAAAAAGGTTACGATGGACGACATGATTTACCACACCAAAGCCGTGGCTCGGGGAGCCAAAAACACACCAGTGATCGGAGATATGCCCATACACAGCTATGACACCGTGGAAACAGCCCTAAAAAATGCACAACTGTTCTTAGATGCCGGAGCCAATGGAGTGAAAATCGAGGGGAATAAACCGGAAATAATTGAAGCACTAATCGCCGCTAAAGTCCCAGTGATGGGACATGTTGGGCTTCTACCACAAACTGCCCAAGCATATAAAGTTCGAGGAAAAACTGCTGAAGAAGCCAAACAGATATTTCAAGACGCTGTGGAAATCGACGGTTACGGCGTTTTTTCAATAGTTTTAGAGTGTATTCCGGAAAACTTAGCAAAGAGAATTACTGAAAATGTTAACGCGCCAACTATCGGAATAGGCGCCGGGAAATACTGTGACGGGCAAGTTTTGGTTATAAATGACATGCTAGGGTTGGATGAGAGTTTTACACCTAAATACTTGAAAAGATATGCAAATTTGAACAAAACCATTAAAAATGCTGTTAAAAGGTTTATGAAAGAGGTTCGTTTAGGCGCCTATCCAGACGAGGAGCACACTTACCACTAGGTGATGATATAAATGAGGGAGAAAGGATTACCAGCTGAAGCCGTACTAGAAGAATTAAAGAGAAAACTCCACGGAGATTTCACCTTCGAGTCCGGTAGGATATTGGGCTCTATGTGTACTTATCCACATCGCTTGGCTAGGCAAGTATATGCCGAGTTTTTAGAGAAGAACTTAGGTGACCCTGGGCTTTTCCCTGCTACCGCCGAGATAGAAAGGGAGGTTATCCAAACATTAGGTGAGCTTCTCTCTAACCCTCATGCATCAGGAAACATTGTCACTGGCGGAACAGAAGCTAATGTTCTCGCATTATGGGCTTTTAAAAACTTGAGGATGAAGAACGATGGCGAAATAGTGGTGCCTGTTTCGGCACATTGCTCCTTTGATAAAGCCGCTAGTCTGCTTGGTTTCAAAATAGTTCGTGTTGGACTAAACAATGGTTTCCAAGTGGATGTAGAAGCAGCTAGGAAGGCAATTACCCCAAAAACTATTGCATTGGTTGGCATAGCTGGAACAACTGGTCTAGGTGTCGTAGACCCGATCAAGGAGCTTTCAGATTTAGCCCTAGAACATAACTTATTATTACATGTGGATGCCGCCTTTGGGGGATTCGTTCTACCATTCCTAAAAGAACTAGGCTATAAAATCCCGGAGTTTGACTTCAGCCTACCCGGAGTATCCTCCATAACGATAGATCCTCATAAGATGGGATTAGCTCCGATACCAGCTGGGGGAATTCTATTTAGGAATGAAGAACTGAGAAAAGCAATAGCTTGGAAAGTTTCTTATTTGGCTGGGGGTGAAATCGAACAATCCACTTTTGTGGGTACTCGTTCTGGGGCATCAGTAATCGCTGTTTGGGCTTTACTCCACCATTTAGGAAGGGAAGGCTACCGCAAAATTGTGGAACGTTGTATGCGTGTAACATGGAAACTTGCAGAAGGGGTTAAACAGGTTGATGGATTGGACATCATAACCAAACCTGTTACAAATGTTGTAGGCATAAAGTCTGAAGATTTTGATATTAAACTAATAGCTGAAAAACTTCGTGAGAAAGGCTGGGCGGTAGCTCTATTTCCACGGTATATACGAATTGTCTTAATGCCACACATACATGAGAGTCATGTGGAAAGATTCCTAGAAGACCTAAAAAAAATAGTTAAGGAACTGAAGGGCTAAAATTTGGAACATCCATCTAAAGATATTATCGGAACTAAAGGTAAAGAATTACGTGGAAAACGCATTGTTTTATGTATCACTGGAAGTGTAGCCGCCGTTCAAAGTCCAGAAATAGCTAGAGAACTCATGCGTCGAGGAGCCGAAGTTTACGCGGTAATGTCGTCTAATGCCCAAAAAATAATTCACTCCAATCTGATGGAATGGGCAACTGGCAATTCGGTGGTTACCGAGTTAACCGGAAAAATAGAACATGTAGCTTTAGTTGGCGAACACCCGGAAAAAGCTGATTTGGTGCTCATAGCACCAGCCACAGCTAACACCATAAGCAAAATAGCCGCCGGAATAGACGATACTACGGTAACAACAGTTGCATCCACGGCTATAGGCTCCAAAACGCCCATAATAATCGTTCCAGCAATGCACCAATCTATGTATAACCACCCAACCCTGAAGGAAAACAGTCAAAAACTCGAAGCATTAGGCATAGAATTTATCCACCCTCGAATTGAGGAAGGGAAAGCGAAGATAGCAGATACCGAGGAAATTGTTGAGGCGATCGTCCGCAAGCTTACTGCCAAACGGGATTTCGACGGGAAACATCTCCTAATAACGGCTGGACCAACAATTGAATACATTGATGACGTTAGGGTAATTACAAATAAAAGTTCGGGAAGAATGGGCATTGACATTGCTGAAGAGGCATTAAAACGGGGAGCTGAAGTAACGCTTGTTTATGGTTTGGGCATAGCTAACCCGCCCTCGAAAACAAAGGTTTTGAACGTCGAAACTACAGAAGAAATGCGGAAAAAGGTCATAGAAGAGCTTCGAAGCAGGGATTATGATGTAATTGTGGCAGCTGCAGCGGTTTCGGACTGGATTATAAAGAAACCCTACAAGGGGAAGATTTCCACAAGCGAGGTTCCTGAACTTACTTTGAAGTTAAAGCCTGCTCCTAAAATTATTGATGAAATAAAGAAGATAAAACCAGAGGCTTTTCTTGTCATATTTAAGGCTGAATATAACGTTTCAAATAAAGAGTTAATAGATAACGCCTATGAAAGACTGAAACAAGCCCAAGCGGATTTGGTTGTGGCAAACGACGTTTCAAGGAAGGGCGTAGGTTTTCGAACTGAAACAAATGAGGTATTCATAATAGACAAGGAGAAAAACGTAGTTCACGTCCCATTAACTTCGAAACGTGTTGTTGCAAAGAAGATTCTTGACATAATAAAAGAAAAGCTGGATGAAAATAGGCTTATAAGCAAGCAGTGAAAACGCCTATATTCTAATATTCGAGTGAAGCGTGATGCAGAGAAGATTCAAGAAAGTCGCGGTGGGCGGAACCTTCGACGAATTACATAAAGGACATAAGGCTTTACTGATGAAAGCTTTCGAAGTAGGCGAAAAAGTGTTAATAGGCTTATGCACGGACGAGTTCGTGAAACGAATGAGAAAACCTCATATCACGGCTTCCTACGAGCGAAGGCTAGGTG
>MTLR01000199.1 GCA_002010925.1 Candidatus Bathyarchaeota archaeon JdFR-04 | reverse complement strand
TGGATCAAGCTTTTGCAGACGTTTCTTATCAAAGCCATAAAAATTTTCGGAGCAACTGTGAGTGTTCCAGGAAAGCTGAGGTGCTCAACTGAAAAGCCTATGGGCATAGGTGGGGCAACAATAGCCTCAATTTTTCTCGCAACTTCCTTGGCTATTTTGTAGGCGATTAACGTGTCTGTTCCTAATGGCAAGTGTGGACCATGTTGCTCAGTGCTGCCAATAGGCAGTAAAACTACATCTGTTTTCTTTAGAGCGTTTTTAACTTCCAGCCATGTCATATCCGAAAGTAGAAACTTCTTCACTTTAACCTTCCACATCCCAATGCAGATGATTTAGCACATAATACTTTAAGACAAGATCTTCGCCATACTGCTCAATAGCCTGCAGTTTCAATTTAATTCCTTTATTAACTACTGATATACCTTCACCTTCAACAAGAGTCACTGCATTTTCTCCACCGACAATAACTGGAGAGACAGCTACCCTTATTTCGTCTACTAATCCTTCCTTTAGCATAGCCCAGTTTAATGTACCGCCACCTTCAAGCATTAGAATGTTAATTCTCATTTCGTGGAGTTTCTTCATTAGCAACTTTAAGTCCACATGTTTTCCTGTGCCAGCAACAACAATGGTAGCTCCTACAGATTTTAGAGTTTCAATCCTTTCTTTAGGAGCTCTTTCAGAAACAGCAATTATTGTGGTAATCCCTTTGTTTTCAATTAACACCTTAGAGTTCGGCGGTGTTCTTGCAGCACTATCGACAATAACCCTGAGCGGATTTTTGCCCTTGACGAGGCGTACTGTTAGCTTCGGATCGTCAATAAGTACTGTTCTAATGCCGACCATTATAGCGTCTACGTTGGCTCTTAGCTTATGAACCCGTTGGAGGTCTTCCGTACATGAAATTTTCGAGTCACCAGTTTTTGTGGCTATTTTTCCATCCAAAGTCATAGCTGCATTTAGGATAATATAAGGGCGACCTACCGGAATCTTAACAGAAGTTCTTTCACTTAGACTCCATATAACCGTCATAGACAATTTCTCCTTCAATCAAAACAAGTTTAACATTACTTGGACGAGCCCTATGAACCACAGCTGTTAGAACATCTTTTGTGTGTCTTAGGTTTGCTGCATCAAAGTCTAATACAACCAAGTCTGCATCTTTTCCCTCACTTATGGAGCCAGTTACGTTTTCTATTTTTAATGCCTTAGCGCCGTTTATTGTTGCCATCTTAAGGACCTCTTTCGGGTTGAGCCCTGTTTTAGCTAAGCCCCATACACTATAGGCTTTTAGGGTAAATTCCATCTCCCTAAACATATCTGGCGGATTCAGCATCACATTATCTGTTCCGAGAGCCACATTAATTCCTTTATCTATCATTTCACGTATTGGTGGAAGCTTTAGCCCTAAAGAAGCGTTGGATCTTGGACAACAAACAACGGAAACTTCATTCTTAGCAACTAAATCCAGATCCTGCTGTGTTGCATATATAAGGTGAATAAGCAAATCTGCTCCGAAATGTTTTATAGCTCTTTCCACTTCGGTTAAGCCTGTTCTTCGTTCTGAAATGTTAAGTGAAGAAGGATGCTCAGCAGCATGTATAGCTTTTAATTTTCCATGTTTTTTTGCCATCATAGCCATCTGGCTAAGTGCTGCGTCAGTTAAATCGTTCGGGCTGCTAGGAGCTAAGCCGTCAGCTATTTTTAGTAAATCTTCTAAAAGGGCAAGAGTCTCGTTGGGGAATGAGGCTTCATTTAGTTTTAACTGTTCCTTTGTGAAGGTGAAATTTGATCGTCCAAGCGCTATAGCTCTTATTTTAAAGTTGCCTAGGGCTTCTAAAAACATATTTATGCCCTTTATTCCTCCTTCTCGAAAATCAGCGAAAGTTGTTACACCTGAACGTTGCATGTCTGTTATAGTATCTTTGATTGCTTCGATTAAGTGTTCTCTAGGTATTTCTCTTAAAAAGCGATGTTTCAGGCCATCAGGAGGACGAAATAACTCATCTAAACTCTTGCCATATCCAATGTCTTTGAAGGCAGAATCCCCGATATGTGTATGAGAATTTACCAAACCTGGCATCATGACGCAATTTGGATATCTTAAAGTCTTTTCAGCTCGCGGAGGGCGATTACAACCAACTTCGATTATCTTTCCATTTTCAATGAGAACATATCCATCCTTTAAAATCTCCATTTTATCTCCAATGATTATGGTTGAACTTTGTATGACTGTTTTCAACTCAATCGTCTTCTGAGATGATATAGATGGCGTCTTTGGCTTCTCTATTCCTTATTTTGTTAAGAGCTCGGTTCGCAAGTTTCATGGCTTCCTTGGCATTATAAGCTATGCCAACACCAGCTTTAAGTTCAAGGCCCATTTCTTCACTGATGTTCGATAACGCGTTTGTGTAATCCTGCCTTGTTAAACCGTTAGATAGAACCAGAAAATTGTCGCCACCAGCAAAAAAGGTCAAAGCATCCTTTTTCAAAAATATTTCTGCAAGTCTTTCATAGGTTTTCATCATTGTAATTAGCGCTTGGTAGGCTGAAACCTTGTCCGTGAGCGTTGTGGTCACGTCATTTACGTCAATATGAGCTATTTGCACTAATCCCCCATTTTTTAAGGTGTTTTTTGAAGCGAGGACAATACTGCGTTTTTCGATATGGACACCTTTATGGCTTTGCAGTGCCTTTGTTGCTTTTTCTTGAGCTCGGTATGGAGTCGAATCTACGCCTATGCCCATGCTGATTGTGATTGGATAGCGATGGCAGATGTTTTCTTGTATTTCTAAATGTTCATTTTTGTCGATGCCATTGGTTACTGCAAGCATGTTATCGAAGCGTGTGTAAAAAACTAATCCTCCTTTTAAGGAGAAGAGAAGTTGAAGGTCTGCATAAAGTTTCGATTGTAATACTTGTAAGTTTGCTTCGCGATCTGGCCCCAAACTTAATGTCCAAGGGCCATAGTTGTCGATTTGTATAAGCGTCATCTGGATTTTTCTCATTGGCACTAGATGTCACCATTGCTAAGCTATAACAAAGGGGTACTCCTTTTCAGGTAACTTTATGGCATCACTAAACTTTTGAGCGCGCTTAACTAGTTTCACTGCAGATTCTACGGCTCTTTTCGCATATTCATCAATTCTTTCTTCGCCTTGAAGTCTAGTCATGCCGGGGCCCGAAACACCTAAAGTTACAGGTTTACCATATCGTAAGGCTAAGTCCATAATCTTGCGGGCACAGTGCTGTGCAACTATTTCATCGTGTTGAGTTTCACCCTCTAATACTGTTCCGAGAGTAACGACTGCTTCAACGTCGTCTTGTTCAAGCAAAGCCTTTAAAGCGATTGGTATGTCAAAAGCCCCTGGAACCTTATATATGTAAGTGACTTTTGCTTCTAGAAATTCTGCGTGTTCCAGTGCCCTTTGAAGCATTAGATAAGTGATGTCATAATTGAATTCCGAAACAAGAATTGCAAGTTTCACCTTCTCGGCCAAATTTTCACCTCCTCTGTCTTATTGGACCAATATTTGGAACTCCTTGTCTCTTTCCTGTACCAGCCTCTTTGGTGAGCTGTTCTGGTTTAAATAATAACTTGAGCACGTTTTGGGCATGTTTTCGAGCTCTGTTTTCGGCTATCCTGTACAGTTTCTCTTCATCAGCCACCTCGTCTTCATGTACGAAAACTTCGATCACATGCTTGTTAGTCATAAGCTGAGCCCAGATTAGACCAAGGGAGGCTTCATGGGCGCATTGTTTATCAATAGCTGTCGGGCCAGGCATACCAAACGCTATGGCTATATCGCATTTTTTCTCCTCTAGGAGCTTTTTGACTGCCACTGGTAAGTC
>MTLR01000149.1 GCA_002010925.1 Candidatus Bathyarchaeota archaeon JdFR-04 | reverse complement strand
CCTTCACAGGCGACGGCATCCTAGCAATAATAGAACTCGAAATAATCTACACCCCATCAACCGGAACAGTATCATCCACCCTAAACATCGACAACACAGACACATTTCTCCTAGATGACAAAGTAAGTGTAATTCCCTCGGAAAAAGAGAACGGAGAATACCTCTATATCAGCCTAGGCACGAGCATCATAGACATTAATGTTGATCAACAGTACGTCATCGTGAACTCTACCATAAATATTTCCGGAGAGATTAAGCCTCCAGTGGAAGAAGCAAACGTTACCATAGAGTACAAGCCAGAAGGAGGATCATGGAAAGTTCTCACCACAAACCATACAACAAACGCAGCAGGCTGGTACACTTACGAGTGGATTCCAACTGAACCTGGAGCATTAGAGCTTAGATCCAGCTGGCCTGGAAATGGAACACTAACAGCCGCAGTTTCCGATCCCATCCAAGTATACGTGAAATATGAAAGCTCCATAACCCTAAATCTTTCAGAGGAAAACATAACAACCTTCAACTTCATAATCTTAAACGGAAGTATCAGCCCCTCCCGGCCAAGCGTCAATGTTACAATCGAAATCAAGATGCCCGATGGAACATGGGCAACAATCGCCACGGTTACAACAGACGAAAACAGCACCTACCATTATGAATGGAAGGCACATAAATTTACGGACAAAACCAATGAAACAATAACGTTCCGATCCTCTTGGGCCGGGGACAACATTACCTACGGAAGCAAAAGCCCAAGCATGGACGTAACCGTCTGGAAAACAGCTACAACTATCACGATGAATGTAACCCCCCAAACCATATCAAAAGGCGGAGAAGTTTCCATCCAAGGAAAGATTACAGCCCCGGAACCCGAAAACCTAACAATTGTTTTGTATGTTCTAGATTACCAGAAGGGCCTAGATTGGGAAGAAAAAATGGGCTGGTCGGATACTGCAGACGCTAACGGCTCTTACAGCATCACATACACATTCGCTGAAAACGGCACATATGGAATAAAAACGGGATTCAAAGGCAACAATGATCTCTTGGAAACATATAGCACAGCATTAAATGTCACAGTATTACCACCATCAATCCAAAGCAACATAACCATAAACGTTTTCCCCCAAGAAACTCAAATAGGCTCCATAGTTATTATCAATGGCACAATCACCCCAGAAGCACCAGACAATCAAAGAGTGACAATCTATTATAGAATTAAAGGAACTACAGACCCTAAAGAGCTAGGGGTTACATATATTTACAATAACAGTTACACCCTAGAATGGAACGCCTCCATAGGCGGCGAATTAGAGTTACAGGCAGCATGGGAAGGATACGGAGATATAATCCCCAGCTCCAGCGACTGGGTTCCCATAACAATCCACAAACTCGAAAGTTCAATTACTCTGGAAATTACCCCCATAACAATAAAAATAGGAGAAAAAATAACCATAAGCGGGGGGCTCCAACCACCAATAAATACTACGGTAGCCCTATACTACAAGAACATTACCCAAGAATCCTGGATTTTCCTCAGAAATGTCAAGGTTATAAATGGAGTTTACAACTACAACTGGACCATTAAACAAGCTGGAACATTCCAGCTCAAAGCAAAATGGACAGGAAACTTGGCATACAACCCATCCGAAAGCACCGTCCAAATGATCACCATAAACAAGCTTGAAAGTAACATCACAATTCAAGTGATACCCCAAAAAGTTACCATAGGCCAAAACATAACCATAAGTGGGCAGCTAACCCCCCACAAAAACGGCACGCTTATAATAATCCGATATAGAAAAACCACCGAAACTTCTTGGAGAATACTAGCCGAAGTTACAACTAATGCTGAAGGGATATTCAACTACACATGGAAGACCGACGAGGCAGGAAAGTTCATCCTAGAAGCCTCATGGGCGGGAGACGAAACCTATCAAGGAACAAGTGCCACAGCTACGGTGAAAATTGAAGAACCATTAATCCAAGTTATCCTCCCATACTTGATGGGCGGCGGAATGGCATTAGCAGTAATAATCTTTATAATCTACCTAAAAAAACGAAAAGGCTAAAATAGTCTTACAAGCATCAACCTCGCTCTTTCTCCCTCTTTAAGAGGCCAAAGCCCAAAACCACAAGACCAGCAAGTACCACGGCTACTCCAAAAGGGAAAAATTGGGTGTAAGGCTGAACTTTTCTCTCTCTAATTAGCCCCAGCCAAACCGGCGGGTCAGTTTCATAAGGAGGAGGAAACATAATCCCCTCTATTCGCGCCGTATAATATCCATCATACTTAGCAAATCCACTAATTTCATCTAAGTAATACTTAAATACTCCAGTAAGATTCTCAGGTTTACTCTCCAAAATTAAACTTTCATTTGCTCCCTCATCAACCCAGATACGCACAGCTAAAAGTGGTGATTCACCTTTCTTGCCAGTAGGAGTCAAAATAACAACAAAATCTGTTTTATTCCCCGACTCCTCATGAGTAACGGTAACCATAAGCATCTTAGTTTCAAAAGCCGCAGCTTCCGGAAACTCCCACCGCCCGAAATAACTTCCTAAACGCCAATTAGCCCCTTGAGTGTACTTCACAATAAGTTTATCCCCCTTACGGAAAAACCCTCTAACCTCCCAAATCCCACGACCCTGTGCTACTGTTTCCGTCTCTATTTTAGAAGCACCAGAGACATTTAGAATAACAAGTCCAGAAAGCAGTATAATAAAACCTAACACCACTATCCAGGCCTTCACCTTTAACTAACCTCAAGAGTTCATTTAGCTTGAACAAAAACACTTCATGAACTAAAGCTTTTTGGTAGTTTCCTTCTAGATGAATTTCAAATACACATTGGTTAACAGTAAATTTCAAATATGTATTACTATCATACCTATGCGAAGGTGGAAAACGTGAAGAATTCACGCTTGAGTGTCAAGAGAAAAGAAACAGTAATCACCACAATACTCCTACTCACAGTAATGCTGGCAACAATAACAAAACTAACCCCCACGGGATACACATTCGGAGAAGGAGGAACAGAAATAGCAGTAATAAATCCAACTACAGGAAACGTAAACTTCACCTACTCCACATCCACTGCTACAGTAGGTACACGTTTCAACGCGACTGTATGGCTCTACAACGTTTCCAACCTGTGGGCGTACCAAGTGAAATTAGATGTGAACGACACCTTACTCAACATAACTAAAGCTTGGCTTCCCACATGGGACTCCAACTGGATATTCACAGGTCAATCAACAGTTCAGCCATCCCCCGCCTACTACGACAACGACGGTGATGGCATAACCGAAAGCGTCCTCGTCGGCGACAGCATACTTGTGGGAACCGCCGTGACAGGCGATGGGCTTCTCGCCATAATAGAATTCGAAATAATCTACGTTCCGCCGGAAAACGTAACCGTAACCTGTATTTTAGACATAGACAACGTAGATACATACCTTCTAGACGAAACCCTCTCTAAAATAGAAACTATAAAAACCGGCGGATACTACACATTCATTGGTCCTCAACCGCCGCCTCCAATGCCAATCCTCAAAGTTCAACCTTCAACCTACATTATTACACAAAAAATCTTCAATATATCTGTCGCCGTTTCAGACTTATCAGCTGAACAAAGGGTTATAGGCGCCCAATTCCGACTACTCTACAACAGCACTTACCTACAAGTAATAGATGTAACTGAAGGTCCATTCTTCCCCTCATTCCCACAAAGACCCGACCCACCCTACACGATCTTCACATGGTACGATGAACCCGATGACCCACTATATGGCTCCCACGTCGCTGTATTAGATGTATTATACCCCAATGATACAGGAGACTACCCTGGACCATTCCCAGAAGGGCAAGGAGTAATCGCAACAAT
>MTLR01000184.1 GCA_002010925.1 Candidatus Bathyarchaeota archaeon JdFR-04 | reverse complement strand
AATCTGCTTAGCAATAGTTTTTACATTTTCATGTTTCATTTTTATTCTTCGATTGTTTACAGTGTTTTAATATTTTACATACACATTTTTATTTTGAAAGTTACATATTTTATACGTGAGGAGAAGCAGGACTAGAGGGATATGCCTAAACGTAACGATTTGGAATACAAAGCCTTTCAGTATATTCTGAACAATGGGGAGCAAGGTGTGCTCCAATCAGAGCTTTGGCGCATTCTTGGCGCCAGTAGCCGAGAAGGCTCCCGAATAGCTTTGAAACTGGAGAACAAAGGATTGATTAGAAGGGAGAAAGAGCTGTTCGACGGAAGGTGGACTTACAGGCTTTATCCAAAAAGGCAGCCAGCCACCGTGGATTCTATAATTGATTGTCCTTGCTTGGGTTGTTCAGAAAGCGTAAAATGCGGTTCATGGGCTCCGGTTTCACCTAATGACTGCGAAAGACTTACTGAATGGCTAATGGGTCTCGTTATCAAGCAGAGCGAATCTTTAGGTGACAGCTAGTTTTGACTAAAGCTTGGCTTGAGAAAAGAAAGCGGGATTATTATTATCGAAAGGCTAAGGAAGAACAATATCGTTCACGTGCAGCATACAAGCTTCTCCAAGCAGCTACCAAATATAAGTTTATCCGAAAAGATGACGTGGTTGTAGATTTGGGAGCCGCCCCTGGCGGTTGGCTCCAGGCTTCCCGAAAACTCATAGGCACTAAAGGCTTTGTGTTAGGGGTAGACCTAAAACCAATCGAACCCTTACCTGAAGAAAACGTTCAAACCTTAATTGGTGACATAACCAACGAAGATTTAGCTGAGAAAATCATGGCGCTTTTACCCCGAAAGGCGGATGTTGTCCTATGCGACGCTTCGCCTAACATTTCCGGCATATGGGAAGTCGACCATGCTAGACAGATAGACCTCGCCACGCATGCTTTACACCTAGCTGAGAAAATACTAAAACCGAAAGGCAATTTCTTCGTTAAAGTTTTTCAAGGCGATATGTTAGACAGTTATATCGCTAAAATGAAGAGGCATTTTTCTATTGTTAAACTGATAAAGCCCCAAGCAAGCAGAGCTGAAAGCTCCGAAATCTTCCTTCTCGGAATAGGCTGGAACGGTTAACGTTAAATTTTTGAAACCAATAGTTGTGAGAGGTGTTACCAATGAAGATCGTCGCCGCTGATTCTGCGGCCGCCATACTGAACGACTGTTTTAAACCCATAAAGGTTGTTGCAGCTGCAGCGGTGTTGGTGGAGCCCCCCTATCGCGAAGCTTCTCAACACATAGCTGAACCAATATTTGCGGATGCTGAAAACGGGCACGCCCTAATTGTTCATGAGCTTGAGCTCTGCCGAAGTCTATTAAAAGCCTGTAGCGCTAATGTGGTGCATCTCGACATATCTCTGGGCGCAGTTTCGGTAGAAAGCCTATCGCCTATCCAGTTTTCGAGCATGAAAATCTCTAGGAAAGCCCGTGGAAGCCTTCTTAAGATTCTACCAAAAATAAGGAAAATATCCGGCGAGATCACTCGAAACTACGAAATTCAGGTGTTAGCCATAGGAAAGGAAAGTATACCCGTGCGGATAGCTGAATTAACGGCCGGGGCTAACGCTGTCCTATACGCAGCACAGAAAGCCATCGAAGAAAACAAAATCCTAGTCTTGGGGCTTCCATCAAAATGCAGCCTAAAACTTGCCGAGAAGCGTGTAGACCTACATTCACTCATTCCAGCAGAACACGACCTACGAGGTTCAGCTTTGGACGAGAAAAACATTTTAAGCAAAGTAAAACTCACAGAAATGCTGAATCCATGTGCAAGGGGTTTCCGTTCTATAAAGATAACCCCAACATCTTTAGAAACTTAATCGAGAAACCTATTAACTCTTTATTTATTTTTCAATTATGCGGCAAGAACTGTAAAGATTAGGGCTATAAGGTTCAAAGTGATGTGAGTAGTCGCGGCGATGACGTAGGAACGCCAGCGATGGTAAATATAACCCAACACCAGTCCCATTATAAATGCTAAAATTATATAGAGCCCTTGTGGGTCTAGGTGGAAAACCCCGAAAGCTAAAGATGAGGCAAGTAAAGATATACTGAAAGGATATTTGCTACTTATTGCCGTCTGAAGAAATCCTCTAAAAGCGAATTCTTCACATATACCTGCAAGTGACATGGCAATTACTAATGTTACTAGTCCTTCAAGAGATCTACTCATCTCTGTCACAATTTTATTAGTTCTATCGATCGCTTCACTGGTTCCTAAGATTGAAATGAATACGCTGGAAATAACCACATTAAATAGGAAAACTAATGCACCCAATGCCACGCCTAAGAGAACTATTTTAGGATTAATTTTTAAACCAACGTATTGTCCTATATCGACCTTCTTGTGTAGCATGTAAACAAGCGGAATCGCCATTAAAAGAAGTTCTCCACCTATGATAGCAAAACCATAACCTAACAGACGATAAACTGGGATAAGTAGAATTGAAAGGAAAAATATCGTTATAATAATGAGTATAGCTGCTAAGGGAGATATACCGCCAACTTTTTTCATAGTCTATTACTCCTCTGATGTTCACTCATAAAGCTTATTGTCTTTCTATTTCAAGGCTTAAGTCCAAGCTTTTAATGCTGTGGGTTAGTTCGCCTAAGCTAATTATGTCTACACCTTTGGAAGCATATTCTAGAATATTTTTTTCAGTAATTTTACCGCTTGCTTCAATCAAGATTTTCATTCTCAATCCTTCCTTTTTTAGGACTTTTATGGCTTTTTCTACTTGTTCGGGCGAGAAGTTGTCGAGCAATATTATGTCAGCTCCGGCTTTGACGGCTTCCACAACCTCCTTTACGTTTGAAACTTCTACCTCTATTTTCTTTGAGAAGGAAACTCTTTCACGGGCTTCCTTTACAGCCTTAGATATACTCCCGGTTATGGCTATATGATTATCCTTTATTAGAATCATATCATCCAGATGCAAGCGGTGGGTGTCTCCTCCGCTAACCTTAACGGCTTTTTTGTCAAAATAGGCTAGTCCAGGGGCTGTTTTTCGTGTTGAAGCCACCTTAGTTCCGAATCCAGCCTTCTTCAGTTTATTTACCAGTCTCTTTGTTGCCGTGGCTATCCCGCTCATTCTAGAGAGAAGGTTCAGCATAGTTCTTTCAACAGTTAGTAATGTTTGAGCATTTCCACGAATTTTCAATAAAACCTTGCCTTTTCTGATTTCTTCTCCATCAGAAACCATTGCTTCAGCCTCTAACCCCAATGTTTCCAGGAGGATAAGGGTCTCCTCCATCCCAGCTATTACTCCGCTTTCTTTGGCAACAACTTTTGCTTCAACTATGACGTCTGGTGGTATTAGAAGAGCAGTTGTTAGGTCTCCAAGTCCGGCATCCTCTTTTAAGAAGGAAATGATTTTCTCTTCAATGATTTTCTTAGGGAGGAACATGGTTTATTCTAGCATTTATTGAGTATAAAACCTATGCGTTAATTCTCCATTTCCATTAGTTTCGAGATTTTTTCTATTGTTGTTTTTAAGCCGTTATACCTTTCAACTTGTTTCCGGATATAGTTAGCTCTTCTTTTAGGCTTTCCGTTGCTTAGCATTTCTTCTACCTGTTCTAAAAGTAGCTTATGAGTTAGGTTTCTCTGTTCTATTATCTCGGCGACTCCAAGCTCAACCGCCTTAAGAGCATTATTTGCTTGTTCTGTATGACTTGGCGTGGGCACTAGAATCATTGGCTTGCCGTAGCATATAGAATGCGTAAGTGTTCCGTGTCCAGCTCTACTCACAACCAAGTCGCAGGCTTTAAGGTATTCAAAACGGTTGGGGATCCAACGGTAAATCGTGAGATTTCCAATCTTAGTCGGGTTAGATG
>MTLR01000054.1 GCA_002010925.1 Candidatus Bathyarchaeota archaeon JdFR-04 | reverse complement strand
ACGCTAAGGAAACTTTAGCTTACATCCGCGATTTCATGCCTTCTTTCATTGTTAGCACAAGCTATGAACATTACATCAAAGCTCTTTGTCAGGCAATAGGTTTTCCCTACGAAAACACCTATTGCACCAAGCTAAAGCTGGATAGTTATTCCTTAACAGAAAAGGAGGCAAAGAGGTTGAGAAAAATCGCTAAAGAAATAGCGGAATTGCCGATGATTAAATTTCCAGAGAACGCCAAAACCATCGAAGATTTCCATCCGACACACAAAGCTACAATCCAACGGCTAGACCAAATTTTCTGGAAGGAAATAGCAGAAATGAACATAGGCAAAATTCTGATCGAGGTTAATCCTGTTGGCGGATGGGAAAAGGCTCAAGCCGTAGAGGAAATTATCCAAAAACACGATATAAACTTAAACGATGTCATGTATGTTGGAGATAGTATTACTGATGTGGAGCCCTTCCATTTTGTACGGAGAGGAGGAGGACTAACTGTTTCCTTCAATGGTAATCGCTACGCTGTTAGAGAAGCTGAAGTAGCTGTATTAGCTGAAAACACCGCAGTAACAGCCGTCCTAGCCCGTGTTTTCCACGTCTATGGTAAGGAAAAAGTCCTGTGGTTGGCGGAAAACTGGAACATGGAAACCATCCGCGAGCTTGGAGTTCCCGCTCCAATATTGGAGCGCCTCTCAATCGCTCATCCGCAGAGATTGCCCAAAGTTAAAATAGTAAATCAGCAAAACATGGAAACTATTGCAATGGAAAGCTCTGAATTCCGCAAGAAGGTGCGTGGGGAAGCAGTAGGTAGGTTGGGATAATTCGTTGGGCAAAATTAAAATTGAAGACACGTATGCCGAGGCCTTTGAAGGAATTTACTGCCGCTTAATCATAACCGCAGACGATGAGGAAACACTGAGGAAAGCCGCCGAGAAAGCTACAGCTACTCCCTCAATTGTTATCGGTAGAGTTGAAGGAGGAATCGAAAAATGGCTTACACCAGAGGATACGCCCGATGGTCGAAAAGGAGTGGTTGTCCAATTCTGGGGTGGAATAGACCCACGGAAACCCTTCTCCGACTCCCTTAGAAAATTCGAGATCGAGCTTTCCTATAGAATTCGCCAAGACATTCTAGTCCGTCCCTTCACAGCTGTTTTCAACGCTTTACCTAATCCGGAAGGAAAACTAGACATGATGGAACGTGTTGGACACTGCGGGGATGGATATGAATGGGTTGAAAAACGCTATGGACGGGAAATGATAATAATCCCCATAATGGTGCCTGATTTCCAAATAGAACGCACTTTAGGTTATGCGCGGGGTGTAATGGGCGCCAATTTCTGGATAATGTGCCAAACTAAAGAATCGGTTAAAACCGCGGGAGAAAAAGCACTCAGGGCCATACGCCAGGTTGATGGAGTAATAACGCCCTTTGACGTATGCTCCGCTGGCTCTAAACCCGAAACCCAATATCCATGGATAGGCCCAACCACAAATCATCTCTACTGTCCCTCCTTGAAAGCTTGTTTAGGAGAAAAATCCAAAGTGCCCAAGGGTGTGGACTATATTCCTGAAATTGTGATTAACGGAATTTCAATCGAGGCTGTAAAGAAGGCTATGAGAACCGGAATTGAAAGCGTTTTAGGCGTTGAAGGCGTCGTCCGCNTTTCAGCTGGAAACTATGATGGGAAACTCGGGAAATATAAGTTGTGGCTGAAAGAGATTTTGCCAGAATATTTTCAATAAATGGTTATTCCGGATTTTGCCGCATTAGTTGAGTTGAACGCAACTCAGCGTATTATTCTCGAGAGAAGTCTTCTATAAAATTGTCTTGCCAGTGGAAGCACAAATTCTAATAACCATGAAGAATTAAATCTAAGCCCAAAGCGGAAGGGTGAGGACTTAATGATTTTCGACGTGATCGGCTTTGGAGCATTAAACATCGATAAACTCTATAAAGTTAATAAAATTGCCTCTGCTGAAGAAGAGAGCTTTATATATTCTTACGAGGAAGCTTGCGGGGGCTCTGCGGCTAACACTGTAGTTGGATTAGCAAGGCTTGGGCTAAAAACTGGATACATCGGAAAGTTGGCTATGGATGAAGAAGGTAGAAAGCTTTTGGAAGAGTTTAAACGGGAAGGAGTAAACATCGATGGCATAGTGGTTTCGGAAACCGGAAGGTCTGGAACTGTTCTCGGTTTTGTAGACCCTAAAGGCGAAAGAGCGTTGTATGTTGACCCAGGGGTAAATGACACTTTAGACTTTGAAGAGATAAGCGTGGAATATGCCTCGAAAACTAGGTTTCTGCATCTAACCTCGTTTGTGGGCGAAAAAACCTTTCAAACTCAGAAAAAACTTGTTGAAAACCTGCCGGGAAACGTTAAGCTGACCATTGACCCGGGCGAGTTATATGCAAGAAAGGGACTGCACGGCTTGAAGCTTTTCATTAAGAGAGCTTTTGCTGTTATACCTAATGCTGGAGAATTGAAACTCTTAACTAGCGAGGATAATTACAAGAAAGGTGCTGAAAGGCTGTTAGCAGAAGGGGTCAAAATAGTAGCCGTGAAACTGGGTAGAAAGGGTTGCTACGTTACGAACGGACAAGAAAAACATTTGGTTCCATCTTTCAAGGTTCAAGTGGTTGACACTACAGGTGCTGGCGATGCTTTCTCTGCAGGCTTCATTTATGGACTCACCACCAATCAATCACTCAAAAAATGTGGCGAAATAGGCAACTTCGTAGCTTCTCGGTGCATAACTCGAATAGGTGCAAGAAACGGACTTCCAACCTTAAGGGAACTGAAACAAGCCATAAAACTGCAATGATTAAACCCGTGAAAGCTGAATGAAACTATTCATGGAGAATGGGAAAATTCATTTAGCCCCTGCGTTCTACATATCGAAGCATGCCTTCGAATATGGTTTTCCCATCTCCGTATTGAGGTAAAAGTTTTTTCCTCGTCCAATCCGGTTGTTGCCACCAGTAGAAAGCCCGTTCAGGATGGGGCATCAAACCTAAAACTGTTCCTTCAGGATTGCATATGCCTGCGATATCGTGGAAGGAGCCGTTCGGGTTTGCCGGGTATTCTCCTTCAGCTGGTTTACCGTCCGGATGGCAGTATCTAAAAACAAGTTGGTCGTTTTCAAGTAACCTTTCGAGTTGGTCGTTTTCCTTTTCTTTTGGAAAGATAAATCGTCCCTCACTGTGGGCCACTGGTATGTGTAAAACTCTGTTTCGGGGTACATGTTGGATAAAGACACAGTTTCCACGGTTTTCGTGGCGGATATAGACCCATCGGCAATTATATCCGGGCGGGGAGTTCGTAGCTAATGCAGCTTCCGGATATTCGCTTATGCCATCAAACGCTGGTAAGACGCCCATTTCCACAAGCACTTGGAATCCATTGCATATCCCTAAAATGGGTTTTTCCTCGGCGATAAATTGTTTTATTTCTTTGCCTAGTTTGGCGATTGTCCATTTAGCCCATATGGCTCCAGCTCTCACGTAATCCCCGTAAGAGAATCCTCCGGGAAAAACTAGAGCGTCATACTGCAGGAGCAGCTGTTTGTTTCTGACTATTTTGTTTATGTGGATTACCTCGGCTTGGGCGCCCAAGTCTTGGATAGCTCGTTGGGTTTCTTTGTCGCAGTTGGTTCCGCCTACTCGCATCAAGAGAACCTTTATCTCTTCTCGTTTCATCGGCCTCCTCCCTTCAGGCCGGATTTCCAGCTTTGCATTAGTTCTTTTATGGAAACATCGATTATGGTTTCACCTTTAAACCCATAAANGCAGAGAGTAGAACTTTGNGTAGTCCTTCCTATTGGGCTGTAAACGTTTCCATGTAGTAGGTTTTCAAATTCTTCTCGGTTCTTCTCCGAAATTTCGACGAGGAAGCGGCTGTTTGATTCGGAAAATAAC
>MTLR01000194.1 GCA_002010925.1 Candidatus Bathyarchaeota archaeon JdFR-04 | reverse complement strand
TGAAAGGACTGTTCATTATTATGATTTTGAACACGCTAAGAAAAATGAAGACCCTATAGAAAAATCAAAAACCAAAGTTTCACAAAAGCTTCAAGACCTTGACATTCGTTTTCGAGTAACATTCGGACGGGTTGTCCGCGAAACTGGTCCAAATTGGTATCAAACAGCTTTAGACCTTAAAATTTTGGGTTAACAAACTTAATAAACTCAGAACTTGAATATACCTTTGGACATTGAGGGAAGTTGCTATGAAGAAAAAACTGATGGAAATCTTGGCATGTCCCATTGATAAATATTACCCATTAGAATTACATATTTTTGAGGAGAAGAAGGAGATCGTAGAAGGATTAATAGTTTGTCCTAAATGCTTACGGTGGTATCCCATAAAAGATGAGATTCCAGAAATGCTTCCAGACGAACTTCGAGACGAAAAAGAAGAAGTTGAATTTCTTAAGAAGTGGAGGAAGAAGATTCCCGAAAAAATACTGATGGAAGGAAAGCCCTTTAATCTGAAAACCGAAAAATAATTCGAATACACGAAACCGTTTTATCTTTATCACAGGAATATAGTGTTTACCACCAGAGGGAAAGGTCCTTTGAAAGCACTTATTCTAGCTGGAGGATTTGGAACTAGGTTAAGACCACTAAGCTGCACCAGACCAAAAATCCTATTCCCAATTGTGAATAAGCCACTCCTAGACTTAACCTTGGAAAGGCTTTCTAAAAGCGGAGTTAGCGAAGTTATTTTAGCGGTCAACTACGGCGCCGAAGCCCTAAAGAAACATTGCGGTAGCTCTAAGTATGGAATGAAAATTTTATACTCCGAAGACAGGATTCAACACGACTCAAAAAACATATTCTCCCCCCCTCGTCCTTTGGGAACGGGTGGACCAATAAAGAAGGCTGAAAACTTACTTGGAAAAGACGAGTCTTTTCTTGTTTTGAATGGTGATATATTGACCGATCTGGATTATAGAGCACTTATGCAAAGTCATAAGAAAAGCAGTGGAATTGCAACTATCGCGCTCTTCACTGTTAAAGATCCCTCACGATATGGAGTTGTAAAATTCAACGAGGAAAGCTTTCAGATAACTCAATTTTTTGAAAAGCCTTCTCGAAATGAGGCACCAAGTAACCTTATTAACGCTGGTATCTACGCTTTAAACCCGAAAATATTCAATTATATACCCAAAGCTAAACCCTGCTCAATCGAACGGGAAGTATTTCCAAAGCTTGCATCAGAAAAAACCCTTTTCGGACATCCCTTCCAAGGTCTATGGATAGATGTAGGTAAAAGGGAAGACTATCTAAAAGCAAATATGCTAATTCTCGAATCCCAAAAAGAACAATCTCCTCAAAATCAGATGTTTGGCGCCCATATAAAAACAAGAAAACCTATTGCTATTGGCGAAAACGCTTCCATCGGCGAAGGCTCCATGATAGGTCCGTATGTAGTTTTGGGCAAAAACGTAAATGTTGGTATGAATGTTTCCATTCAAAATTCGGTTGTTTTTCCCGGCGTAATTATTTCGGACCTTGTTTCAATTAAAGGTACGGTTATAGGTGAAAATGTTTTCATAGGTAAACATGTGCAAATAGGAGAAAACTGTATTATTGGAGATGGCGCGGTAATAGAGGATAATGTAACGCTGGTTAATGGCGTAACAGTTTGTCCATTTAAAACAGTTTCTGAGAGTGTGTTTGAAGCCAGATGCCTTATGTAAAAGTGAGGGGGAAGCCTGCAATGAAGTTGAAACGCTTATTTGGGACTAACGGAATTAGAGGTGTTGCCAATAGGGAGTTAACCCCCGAATTTGCTTTGGAGGTAGCCTATGCGATAGGTACTTTCTTTGGAAAGGGAAAAATAATAATCGGGCGCGACGGAAGAACTAGCGGCTTAATGTTGGCTAAAGCGGTAAACGCAGGGCTAACTTCCACAGGTTGCCAAGTGTACACTTGCGGGCTGGTTCCAACTCCAGCCCTGCAATATGCAGTGAAGCATTACCGAATGGACGGTGGGGTCATGATAACTGCTTCTCACAACCCGCCTCAATACAATGGAATCAAGGTAATGGCAAGAGACGGGGTTGAACTTCCAAGAGAAAAAGAAACAAAAATAGAGGATATTTTCTTTAATCGTAAGTTCCAACTTGCTGAATGGAATGCTATAGGTGAAGCATATTCCATTCCGGATGTAATAGAGGTCTATGTCAAAGCTGTAAAAAAACACGTTAACACTGCGGCAATACGAGAAAAACATTACAAGGTTGTTGTGGATTCCGGAAATGGTGTTGGAAGCATGGCATTGCCTAAGCTTTTGAGGGAAATGGGCTGTAAGGTGTTAACGTTAAACGCAAATGTAGATGGAACGTTTCCTGGAAGGCCTCCGGAGCCACGTCCAGAGAACCTAGGTGAGTTAGCTTCTATAGTGAAAACTGTAAAAGCTGACTTAGGTGTAGCCTTAGATGGAGACGCTGATAGAGCTATTTTTGTCGACGAGAAAGGGCAGATTCACTGGGGCGATCGAAGCTTTGCTCTCGTAGCGAAACATTTCTTAATGAAGAAACCTAAAGAAACGATAATTACGCCAATTAGTTCGTCCCAATTAATCAAAGATGTAGCTGAGGAATATGGGGGTAAAATCCTGTGGACAAGGGTTGGAAGCATAACTGTTTCGCGAACTATGCTTAAAACGAAATCAGATTTGGGCGGAGAAGAAAATGGCGGAATTTTTTATGCTCCTCATCAACCTGTTCGGGACGGTGCCATGACAACTGCGCTTGTCTTAAATATAATGGCACAAACAGGCAAAAGACTTTCAGAACTTTTAGGTGAGCTCCCAACATATTACATAGAAAAAGGCAAGGTTGAATGTCCAAACGAACTAAAGCAGAAGCTTTTAGTGGAATTGATCGCTAAAGTGAAGGACTTGAATGTAGACACCATTGACGGTGTGAAAATATGGTTCGAGGATAAAAGTTCAATCTTGATAAGACCTAGCGGAACCGAACCGTTATATCGATTATATGCTGAGGCAAAAACAAAACAAAGGGCTATAACCCTCTTAAAGAAATATGAAAAAACTGTTAGAGCAATAATTCGCAAATTATGCTTTCAATAGGAGGACGGGTTTAGACGTTTCTCATGAAAACAAAAGGAAAAAGCCTGGAGCCATTGGAGGAGTGCTTGGAATGTACGTTATGTATTGTGGGCGATGGACCAAACAGCTTAAAATATGCTTGTCTATTCGCTGAAGCAGGCTTTAAGGTAGTAGCTGTAAACAATGATCCCCAAGTCGTAAGTATGATACAAGCCGCTAGAAGAGTGTTCAACGATAAAAAGCTGAACCAAACTTTAAGGAACCACATAAAAGATGGAAAAATCATCGCAACAACAGATATAAAAGGGGCCTGTGCCAAAAGCCATGTTATCGCGATTTTTGTTCCTGTAGAAATTGATGATAAGGAAAGACCTGACTATTCTCACCTCGAAAAAGCTTGTAAAGCTGTAGGTATGGGTTTGCGAAAGGATACATTAGTTATCGTCATGACTCCACTAACTCCTGGGACAACCGAAGGACTAGTTAAGGAAATGCTGGAATTCTCTTCAGGACTTAAGGCTGGAGAGGACTTCAGCCTAGGATATGCGCCACCAAACATTTGTCCCCGAATAGCAGCAGGAATAGATAAAAAAAGTGCTCAAGCTGTCGCCACCGTACTGGAAACTGTAGGAAATTCTCCCATAGCCGTTGTGAATGATCTGAAGGTTGCTGAAACGATCCATCTTTTCAGTTTAATCCATAAACATGTGGAAACAACGTTAGCCGCCGAATTAAGTGTTTTCTGCGAGAAAATAGGCGTCGACTACTTAGAGATTCAGAAAACTCTAAACCAAAGCAGTATTAGCCTGTCCATCCCCGAGGTTTCA
>MTLR01000112.1 GCA_002010925.1 Candidatus Bathyarchaeota archaeon JdFR-04 | reverse complement strand
CTTTATTATAGACTTCTTCGGCTCTTTCATAAACTTCATTTCTTTCACCGAATCTTGAACTGCCTAAGCCTTCCACTACGAAGGAAGCCGCCGCAGAACCAACGCAACCACACCAGACGACGTCTTTTCCATGAATGTACTCTGCTAAAAAGCCTCCGATATATGCATCCCCAGCCCCCGTAACATCCCTGACGATTTCTGAGGAAGCCAGAGGGATTCTGTAAAACTTGCCTCCAGAAAGCAAGATGGAGCCTCGGGCTCCTAAAGTGACAATAACTATCGATATTCCGAGGTTGCCTATTGACTGCATAGCTTCTTCTAAACTAGACCTTCCTGTTAACGCTTTTATCTCATTAAAAGAAGATTTGTAAACATCTATAAGCTTCATTAGATCGGAACCCGTCCACATTTTTAGGCGGGCTTTCCCTTTATGGTCAAATTCCCGAAGAAAGCCTTGCGGGTCTAATGACAGAAGCTCTGAATTTTCCCTTAACTTTTCCACAAGTTTTGGTTGAATTTCATTAGCTATTGGAGCTACGTGAATGGCTTTTACCCTTAAATTTTTAGGCAAATCCTCCGGCTTAAGGGGAGGCGCCATGGCTTTTAGCCATAACTCACGGGTCCAATCGGAATACCTTAACTCAAACTTAGTAGTTTCAGCTTCTGTGACGTTTTTTACGAGGGATAAATCTACCAGATTGCTGGTTAGAAGTTCAATATGTTTCTTTTCAAAGTCACGTCCCACTTTAGACAATATGGAAACCCTTACACCAAGCTTTGCAGTTGCTAGCGAAACATAAGTTGGAGGTCCGCCCAGAAATTTTCCAATGAGTTTTCCATTTTTATATATAGTGTCTAAGGCGAAATGTCCAACCACGAGTAGATCTGCTGAAACCTTCAAACTTTTCACCTTTATGGATTTTCATCGTAAACTTAATAGGTAAGGCCCTTCACTAAATTGCTAGCTCTAATAAAATTGATGGAAAAGGGATAAACTTTGCCGAAGTTTAAGCAGACCAGTGAAATCCTTAAACTTATGACAAAGAAAGAGGACATCCGTAACATTGGAATAATTGCCCATATCGATCACGGGAAAACAACCATGACGGATTCGCTTCTAGCTGAGGCTGGCTTGTTATCACCCAAAATAGCTGGAGAAGCTCGTGCCTTAGACTATTTAGAAGAGGAGCAGAAACGAGGGATAACCATTAAAACAGCTAACATTTCCCTACTTCACGAGATAAGTGATCGCCCCTATGTAATTAACCTAATTGACACTCCGGGGCACGTGGACTTCACTGGAAAAGTAACTCGTGCCCTGCGGGCTATAGACGGCGCAGTTGTAGTTGTGGATGCCGTAGAAGAGGTTATGGTGCAAACCGAAACTGTAACGCGGCAAGCCCTTGCAGAAAGAGTAAAACCTGTTCTTTTCATAAATAAGGTTGACCGTTTAATAAAGGAAATCAAGCTTTCACCGGAAGAGATCGAACAGAAACTTATTCGTATAATCAACGATTTCAACAATCTAATCGAGATTTATGGTGAACCGGAATTCAAAAAACAATGGAAGGTTGATCCGGCCAAGGGTACGGTAGCTTTTGGCTCTGCCCTCCACCGCTGGGGCTTCACAGTCGAACTGGCGAAACAGAAAGGAATTAAATTCAGCGATGTAATTGAAGCCTACCATAAAGGAGAATCTTCAGCGCTTCAACAGTTTATACCCCTACACATAGCCATACTCAACATGGTAGTAAAAAGCTTACCTAACCCAATTGAGGCCCAAAAATACCGGATCCCCAAAATATGGAAAGGTGATATAGACTCTGAAATAGGGCAAGCTATGATGCATTGTAACGATGATGGCCCAACAGTTATGTGCATAACAATGGCGCAGATGGATCCCCACGCAGGTTTAGTCGCCACTGGGAGATTGTTTTCTGGTAGGATTAACGAGGGTGATCAGGTTTACCTCATTGGTGCTAGGAAAGCCTACAGAGTTCAACAAGTTTCCATGTACATGGGTGCCTTCCGGGAAGTCGTTTCTGGCATAGGTGCCGGGAACATTGCTGCTTTGTTGGGTTTGGATCTGGCTAGGGCTGGGGAAACCCTTGTAAGCGTTGATCATAAGGATATTATGATTCCTTTTGAACGGATAAAGTATGTTTCTGAGCCCGTTGTAACCATTGCTGTGGAGCCTAAACATCCTAGGGATCTACCTCGTTTGGTTGACGCCATGCATAGGCTTTCCATAGAGGATCCTAATCTTGTTACCACTATCAATAAGGAAACTGGCGAATACTTGCTCAGTGGCATGGGCGAACTCCACCTAGAGATTGCAGTTAAATTCCTTCGCGACTACGGAGGCGGAATAGAAATTGTTACTTCTCGTCCTATAGTGGTTTATCGTGAAAGTGTCATGGGGCAAGGCGTTGTTGCTATGGCTAAAAGCCCTAACAAACACAACAGGTTTTGGATTCAAGTCGAACCTTTAGAACCTAAAGTAATTGAGATGATTGAGAAAGGTGAGATTGCCGAGGATATGGGGCGGAAACAGATTGGCAACGTTCTTTATAAGGAGGCTGGCTGGCCCACAGAGGAGGCAAGAAACGTTTGGGCTATCGAGGAGCATCGGAACATTATTGTTGACTTGACCAAGGGCATCCAGTATCTCCGTGAGGCTAGGGACATGATTATCTCCGGTTTCCGTTGGGCTTGCCAAAACGGTCCGTTATGTGAAGAGCCTATTAGGGGAATTAAGGTTAAGCTTGTGGATGTTATGTTGCATGAAGATCCTGTGCATCGTGGTCCAGCACAGATTATGCCAGCCGTTCGTCGCGCCATTCTTGGCTCGTTTTTGACAGCTAATGCCATTCTTTTAGAGCCTGTTTACAAGATTGGAATTTCAGTTCCCGCACAATGGGTTGGCGATTGTTCAAGTATCATTACGCGGAAACGAGGACGGATATTATCTTCGGAACAGAAAGGCGCCCTCACGATGATTACGGGTTATATTCCGGTTGCTGAAACTTTTGGCTTATCCGCTGAGATGCGTTCAGCTACCTCAGGACATGCGTTTTGGCAGTGTACCTTTGACCACTGGGAGAAAGTTCCGGACAGCGTCGCTGCAGAAGTCATTAAGAAGATTCGCGAAAGGAAGGGTCTTCCACCAGAGACTCCATCGCCGAGGAAGTTTATAGACGAAGCCTAGGTTTCAATGTAATCTGTTATCATGGTTTCTTTTCCTTTCCGTATGTATGAGGTTCCGTCACAGAGTTTTGTATTTAAATATGGAAATCCCTCTCTACACGAGGCGAATTCAAGCCCATGTTTGAGTATTATTTGTCGAAAGGCTTCCACTATCCATTTTCTTTTTTGATTGCTTAGATACTGGTATCCAGCTATTCTTTCACCGTTATTGTAAGTGTTGCTTAGTTTTTTATGTAGCCTCGGGCTGAGGGTTTTTATTGTTTTGAAGAAACCTCTTACGGGTTTGAGGGTAGAGATAGTTATTTGTTTCGCGCCGACTTCGGCTACGGTTTTTATTAGTTTTTCTTGTTCTTTTGACTCATCATTTATGCCTATTATTATTGGATCTATTCTTACGGTTGCAGGTATACCTTTTTCCACTAGTTTTTGAAGAGCATTTATCCGTTTTTCTGGTGAAGGCGCATTGGGTTCTATGAGTTCGGCTTTTACTGGGTCTAGGGTTGTTATCGTTAAGGATACCACAGTTGGGGTTTTACGGAACAGGTCTATATCCCTTGTTACTAAGTCCGATTTAGTAATTATCAGTAGTGGGAATCCGTGTTTGGCTAGGGTTTCGATGCATTTCCGTGTTACTTGGTAGCATTTTTCGAGGGGTTGATATGGGTCGGTGCAGTCGCTTAGCATTACTGGAAGTTTCTGCGTTGTGTTTGTCGCCATTTTCTCTATTTTTTCTAGAAGGGTTAGGCGAGGTTGTGTTTGTCCTGTGAAT
>MTLR01000106.1 GCA_002010925.1 Candidatus Bathyarchaeota archaeon JdFR-04 | reverse complement strand
TAGATTTATTCTGTCGATGACCGCTGCAGGAGAAGACCCACGTAATATTAATGGAACCGACTATATAGCTCTGCTTGAAGCACACTTTAACAATGGACAAATAGGCAATAGACAATGGTTTTTTGACGATTTCTGGGGAATAATCGCTCTTGTTTCAGCGGGGAAGGATGTCAGCTCTCAAATAGTACAAGACACAATACGTTTCATCAAATGGAAACAGAATTGGGATAGCGGATGGGGCTGGTGTGAGGGAGCAAGCAGTGATGTTGACAATACTGTTGCGGCGATGATGGCTCTCATTGCTGCCGGGGAAAAGGCAGACTCTAAGCGTATAGTTATGGCAAAATGGTATCTTCAAAGCGAACAACAACCAGATGGAGGCTTTCCATCATGGGGCGTAACTAACAGCGCCTCTGATTCTTGGGCAATAAGTGCAATAGTTGCATTGGGCGAAGATCCTAAGAACTGGAAGAAAAATGGAATAAGCGTCGTTGATCATCTTCTTAGCTTGCAGAATGAAGATGGATCCTTCAACTGGACCCGGTCTGACCCCACATGGGTAAACAAGGCATTAATGACCTCTTATGCAATCATTGCCCTATGCTACAAGCAGTATCCAGTTAATGGCTTTCCAATTTATTTACGGATAGAAGGAGGCAGCAGAACTATCTGGCGTAGAAAGATCTTTATTTCAGCATCGGTAATTGTAGACGATGCTGGTCAAGAACACTTCTTCGTTAAACCAACGGCTCTGGGCGCCGTGGATAAGGCCTCGGAAATTGGAGGCTTTAGCTATAAAGTCAAACAAACAGCTTGGGGGTTATACCTCTATTGTATTGCTGGAGAAGAAGCCGCCGGAGAGAAAGGATGGCTCTACCGAGTAGATTACTATATGCCATGGGTTGGGGCGGAAAATTTCCTATTGAACGAAACCTCACCACCATCTCCTCCACATAAGGAGATACTATGGTACTATTCGGAATGGGGCGCCTTCCCGCTGAAGATTTCTGTTAACAATATCGAGGTATCAATAACCGAGAAACTTACCGTATATGTTTCCTATTTTGACGATGATACGCAGACATGGGAACCTGCAGTAAACGTCGAAGTTCGCTCGCTTTCTTACACATTTTACACTAATTCCAGCGGATACGTGACTTTTTCAGTGGGCGGAGTACAGTTTCCAATATGGGCTGAGAAATCAGGGTACGTGCGAAGCGATAAGATTCACGTACGGGTTGTCGGTGAAACGCCGGGCAAGAAGGGTGGTGGAGGAAGGTACTACGTAAGATAGAGGCATCAGAATTTTCTCACTTCTTCTCATGCCTTTAGGAAGTGAACGAATATTGGAGACTCGTCAAATTGCAGTTCTAAGTGTTTTATCAGCTTTATGTATAGGTGTACAGCTAACTCCTAGGCCACCAAATGTAGAGTTTACTTCACTCTTTTGTTTTCTAACGGGATTTTTGTTCGGTAGTCCATTTGGCATCCTTCTCGGAGCTCTAACAATGTTTATCAATGGTTTTCTTTCACCTTGGGGCTTAGCTGGACTGAACCTGCCTTTCCAAATGGCTGGAATGGCGATCATCGGATTTGCTGGGGGGGTTTACAGAAAAACTTTACAAAGCGAAAGGTTTTCTGTTATACATTTCGTGGAACTGCCTGTGATGGCTGCATTTCTTACCTTGCTCTATAATTTGATAACAAATTTTGGATTTGCCCTGATTGCTGGAATCGATTTAATATTTGCGCTCATAATGGGCGTATGGTTCACCGTAATTCAGGTCGTCTGGAACACTTTTCTCTTCACAGCGGCGTTTATCCCTATGGTAGAAGCTATTAGAAAAGTATGGAGTGGAAGTGCGAAACCATGATAACTGAAAAAAGATTGACGTTAGTCTTCGCTTTAGGCTTAGTTTCAACCCTCACTTTAGCTACTTTAGTGTGCGCTTATTACAACATACGATACGAAGAACAAAGGAGACTTTCTGAACGATACATTAACCAGTACAAGGAACTCTCCGAAAAATACCTCCCATTGCTAAAAAACTATACAGCTTTGGTGAAAAAATACAACAAGTTGCTAGATAATTATACACAGTTGTTCAATGAATATCAAGCAGAGAAAGAAAACTACACGCAAACATTAGAGGAATATGAAAACCTCACAATGCGGGTGAATATTTGTATCGACTATGGCAATGGAACAGCTCAATGGTACAACGACACGCTTATTCCTTTAGGCTATGATCTATTAAAAGCAACTCAACTTGTTGCGGTAGTGAACTACACTTACTGGGAAACTTACCAAGCATGTTTTATAGATGCCATCAATGGAGTCTGGAATACTGACACTTGGTTCTGGATGTGGCTCAAATGGAACACGGAAAACAGGGAATGGGAGTATGGCCCAGTAAGTGCCGGCCAATATATCCTTTCTAAAGGCGAAACAGTGATGTGGCGCTACGAAGTTCCAAGTTGGTAACCTCTTCAAAATTTCATTCATAGTAAAATTTTCCCTCATTTAGGGATGTTAACTACTCTTTTATATGACAATGCTTCTTTCCTTCCTAGGAGTATATAGTTATATGAAAATTAGAGCCTTCAAAGAAGGGGATCTAGCCAAAATGGTTAGTCTCATTAACCAACATTACCAAAACTCCTACGAATTTATACCTTTCACCGAGAAAACCCTTCTATCTGAGATACGAGAAAGAAAGCTTCAAGTATTAATAGCTGAAGAAAACGGCGAAATTAGAGGTCTAATCGTTTATGCTTCTGGGCCTTGGGGTGAAGAAATTGAATGGCTTTCGGTGCAACCAAAGAACGACCAAAAACTCGAGAATTTGTTGGTGCAAGAAGTTGAAAAGCTCGTGAAGGGCGATAAAGTATTCACTGTAGTTGATGTTGAAAATCCGGAAATCCAAAAGTGGATTATGCGAGGTTATCAGATTGAAGGTGGGCTTTATCATATGATCGCTAGGCTGGAGTTTCCTAGGCATATTCCATTGGTTACGGAAAGAGTAGTTCTTCGAAGCTTGCGGCAAGGAGAAGAGCAAGAAATGGTTGAATTAGTAAACAAAGCTTATGGTTGGGAGCGCCTGCGCCTTGAAAGCTTGGAAAGATGGATGAAACAGGACCCTGCTTTTAACTTGGATTGGATTCATGTAGCAGAACTTGACAGAAAATTCGTATCGGTAGTCGTTTCTCGGATAGACAGAGAATATAACGAGCATTTCGGCGGAAAACGGGGGTACTTGGGACCAGCGGCAACTCTCACTGAATATCAAAATAAAGGATTCGCATCGGCGCTCACGGTTAAAGCCATGAACTTCCTCTTAAGCAAAGGAATGGAATATGTTGCTCTTTATACTTCGGAAACAAACAAGGCTTCGGTTCCTTTACTCAAAAAATTAGGCTTTAAAATAGCCCATCATTGGAAGTTCTTATACAAACATTTTTCTAAAAAACCTGAGCCAAGCTCTTGATTCATAAGAAATGAAGCAGTTCCCAAAGGCTCCATATTGTTTCTGCTTCACAATTTGAAACTCTGTTATTTCTATCTATCAGCAAGGCCTTCATTCCAGCGTTTACTGCGCCTCTATAGTCGTTTTCCAACGAATCACCTACAAACAAGGCTTCTTTTGGCGAAACGCTTAGCCTTTTTAGCGTCTTTACGAATATTTCTCTGTCCGGCTTCATACACCCGAAAGTATCAACGCCCACCTCAACATCGAAAACCCCTTTAAGATTAACTTTCTTCATTACATATTCTATATCACTTTCTAATCCGTTTGAAATTATGCCCAACTTCAAATTTCTAGCCTTCAGCTCTTGTAGCACAGGTGGAACATCCGGGTAAAGCGTTACCTCGGCATAGTCCCACCATTCTCGGTCTATTGCTCTAGCCAAATCCAAGGTGCCTTCTCTTTTCATCCCGAGCTCTTCAAGGAAAATCATATTGAACTCCGCCCAGAAATCC
>MTLR01000057.1 GCA_002010925.1 Candidatus Bathyarchaeota archaeon JdFR-04 | reverse complement strand
GTTTCCATCTATGGAAGCTGAACCGGAGAACCGCATTTCCTCGGCTTCTACGTCGCCGTCTACCGAAACACTTCCTGAACAGCTAAGCCTTCCAACTTTTATTCCGCCAGGGAGTCGCCCACTTCCGCTTATCCTTATTTCTTCAGGAGAAACGAAGCCTGAGCCAGAAATATGGACCTCGCCTATCCCCTCGATGTTTACTTTCCCAGAACCGCTTACCCGGGTTGTTGGAATAGCCGTCTTCTTGAGCAATTTTTCATAAGCCTCCATTTTTTCTCCTCCGCTACCCATATCTTTTCACCTGTCTGTTATTCTATTCCCCCAGCAACTTTGAGGAGATCGCGGATTTCAGTTAGAAGCCTCTTCATCTCCACAAGCCGTTTTTTCATTTCTTTTATTGCATCTTCGTCAGAAAGTTTTAGATATTTAAGCTCCTTGGCCAACAGCTGAGTTCCTCCTATTCCCCTACGCTTTTTAGGAGATCTCTGATTTCTTTTAGAAGATTAATGATTTCATCCATTTCCTCTAGAGTTGCCCTTTGGTGAGCCCGCATCATGTTTAGCTTTTCTATCTCCGAGCTACTTAGCCCGCCACTGTGTTCTATTTCTTCTGTGCTTATTGCCATACCTACTATTCCAAGTACACATGCGGCTGCAATCGAGATGAAAATTATTATTCCAGCAATTATAGAGTTGAAAGCGTAATGAACTACGTAGTAGAGAGTTAGGGCGGGTATGCCAAAACCTATAGCTACTACAAAGATTGCTGTTGCGGTAAGTGTTTTACTCATCTTATTTTTTCCTCCTACTCTTAGCGTAAAGTTTTCTTATATTGTCCGGGGTCAGAATAAGTTGAAATTCGGAGGGGGCATAGTATTTAACTGAAGGCAGCCCTTTTGCCTTTTGTTCAGTTCTTACCTCTTTTACTAGTCTAAGTTTTTTAAGCCCGTTTAGATGCAGATGAGCCAGCGGATATGGAAGCCCTAGCTCCTTGGATAGGGCGTAAATGTTTTTGGGTTCTTCTTGTAAGAGCGCGATCATCTTTAGTCTTATAGGGTTGGCTAGGGCCTTCAAGATTTTCACCATAGTTTGGCTATCGATGTTTTCATTCAAATGTTTCTCCTCGATCCCCGGCAACGCATATATAATATTTTTCTTATATATAAACTTTTTTTGATATATACACTATCCTCGGAAAAACAACCTAACCCAAGGATAAACTTTCACCCTGCCCGTTGAAAACTTTTGGGCCTCACGTTTTCCAATCGAAATTTCAACAAACTCGGGCAAAACTTGAAAAACAAAGTGTTGAGTGGGCACACCCCACGTAATTCCATAACAGTTGGGGTCAACATAAACGAAGAGTTTACGCCCCCCATACTCGTAAAGAGCTTCATTAGCCCGTCCAAACCTAGGCTTAGAATAAATCTTGAAAGGCCAAAGCTTACACGCCCGTGGCTTCAATCCTTGAAGACCACATAACCATTGGTTACCAAAACGGTAAAGAAAGACGCAAGAGCCATCAGATCTTCTTTTCAAGTAAAGCCTACTAAGGTCACAACTTGTGTATTCAACGCCGAATCGTTTCACAATGCTTAGCCATTCCGCATAATTTAGAACTACATTGTAGGCTCTGCAGCACAACCCGCACGCAGTGCAATTCCAAGATGAAATCCATCGCCATGGAACTGGACGTGCAACTCCAACCATAGGTGCTCTAAATTCATTGAAAACAAAAGGCGCACTATTAAACTGTTACGACAAAATGTCATTTATGCTGAAAGGAACGGCTTTAACTTGTTAACTATTTCCTTTGGTATTTTCACCGCCTTCCCTGATTGTTTACTTGCGCTTACAACAGTTAAATATCCTTCCGCAATGATTTCGGCTGTAGCTTTGTTTCTAACTTTGAACAAGTATTTTACAGCTTTTTCCAATATTTTGCCTACGGTTAGTTCTACCTCAAGTACATCGTTAAATTTTGCAGGTTTTTTATACTGACAGTGGGCTTCAACCCTTGGAAGCCATATGCCGTGTTTTCTTACTATCTGGTCGAAGTTAAACCCTAAGTTTTGGTAGAATTCTTCTTCGGTTTTCTCAAAAAACCGGAAGAAGTTAGAGAAATGGACGACTTGGGCAGCGTCGGTGTCAACCCAGGTTACCCTTATGAGGGTTTTGAAGGAAGCCATGAGATCACGTTATTTCTTCTTGTATAGGTAGATTGTGTGAGAAGGATATCCCAGCTTCGGATTTTCACAGAAGTTGTCCACTTTAATTGGACGCCAACCGACGATCTCATAGTCGTGGGAAACAATTCTTGCCCCGGGCTTAAGCTCTGCTTCAAGCTTCGGCTTAACCTTCTCGTTAGCACTAGTAGTTAAGTAAAGAAACACAACATCGGCTTGGCTTAGGTTCGCATCGAAAATGTCACCGTGAAAAATTTTCACCCTGTTCTGTAGCCCGAATTCTTGAATGGAGTTTAAAGCCTTTTTCACCAAGTCTTCGCGAAGTTCGATTCCAATGGCGTGGGCGCCGAAATCCCGGGCTGCCATAATTACGGTTCGGCCATCCCCAGAACCTAAGTCGTAGAAGGTTTCTCCAGGTTTTAGCTCTGCCAGTTCAAGCATGCGACGGACAACTGGCATGGGTGTAGCGACAAACGGTGCGATAAACAAATCTTTGCCCCCGTGTTCTGTTAAATGAGCTAAGTGTCGTTTTTAAGATTTTCTAACCCGGCGGAATCACGCTACATAAGTTGATTTTCTGGTTGTTATCCGTCGGGATTCGCCGCACTTTAGGCAGCTCTGCTTGCATATTTGGAGATATTGTTCTTCGTCATTTAGTACAGCCTCAGCTGCTTTTCTACATAACTGGCATTGTTCTTTGCATCCGGCTTCCTCGCATAGGTTGGCGATGAAATTGCAGAATTCATGAACATCCTTTGGATCAAGGGCTGCCCTGTTTGAACGCACAAGCAGACATAGCTCACGAGCTAGCACACACGTGCGGATATACCTAAACTGTCGAAGAACCTGTTTCCGTAATCTCTGTCTACTTAGTTCCAAACCCTATTTCTCCAATCAACTGCTAGTAGCGTGTTCTATCTTTTATACATTTATGAAAACATACTAAAGATTTAGAATTCATCTGCAGCAGTTCTCACCAGAATCTCCGGCTTAACGCTTTCCTTTCGGCCTCAATTACAAGTTCGAAAAACTTGTCAGAAAGCTTCTTCTCCTGTTTAAGCACCTCTTCAGCGTCTTTTGGTCGAACCCTCCTGGCGCATAGAACCAGAGCTGCGGGTTTTCCAAAGGTCTGAATTAGATGGGCAGTTTTTTCCGCTTTTTCTTTAAGGACCATCTCGCTCTTTGTTAATTTTTCACCCCTTTTTTCAATTAAAACTCGGGCTTTATCCTCTTCAGTGTCGAGTAGCCCTATTTTCTGTGAACCACATTTAGGACAGAGAACCTTTTGGGGCAAGTCTTTCATTCTTATAGTTTCCAAGTATCCCCAGCACTGAATGCATACGAGGCACCTAACCTCGTTTAATAGCCGCACCCTTGTGGATTCGATTAGTATTCGCCGCATCCTCTCCGGCGGAATTAGGTCAGTTTTCATGCTTACCCGTTCTATTCCCAGCCTTGCAATGGGAGTTGCAATTCCGTTGTTGTTTATTTTTAGGACTTGAATTTCACCCCTTCGAATTCTATCTAAAACTCGTAGTAGATGTTCAAGATCCAAATCCTTCGTAAAAACTTCCTTCAAGGCTTCTTCATAAATAGCTGTTCCCTCGAAACTTTTAAGTAGGCTCCGTAGACTTACGCTCCCGAAGTCAGCCCATTTTTTAAGAGCCCCGAACCGTCGGGCCACATGGATCATCCGTCTCTTGAAAATCCCAGTTTTAACCGTGGCCCTGACTAGGAGTGCCCGCACGTTTGCTTCAGTTGTGGTTTTAAGCTCGTTGAATATTCTCACCAAGTAGTCGGCATTGGCTGTACCCATTGTTTGAAT
>MTLR01000161.1 GCA_002010925.1 Candidatus Bathyarchaeota archaeon JdFR-04 | reverse complement strand
AAGTAGTTGTATATATTATTTTGGAAAATTTTGTATAGTATTAAAGCTTGATCAGAATGTCGATGTGAGTTGGTTTTTGGTATTAAATGAAAATCAACAATAGATCGTTAAATCTTATATTTTTGTTCTCTATATTTTTAGAACTAAACTAACAAAAATAGTGGTTAGGGGATATCAACTAATTAAAGAAATTAAATACATATTAGATTAATTAATATCAACAAAAACTAACATTTACGAATAACAATCTCACCATCCTTTTCAACAAATACTATCCTATCTCCCTCTTTAATTTCTAGCCTATTCCTAACTTCCTTGGTTAATGTTACCTGAAATTTCCTTGTGACCACAACAATATCTAACATTTCCTCCATTTTTACCCTGATTATAGGAAAAGTAGGATTAAATTTATATATATCCACTACAATTACTACATCCAGTAAAATTAGTACGAGGTGTAAAAAATGGTTTTGAGGAAGAGTATATTGGTGTCTGTCATAGTATTAGTGGCGGTCTCAATTATCGGCTGCTCTTCAGAAGTCTCTACGAAACCTACACAACAAACACCACAGGCAACTCCTAAACCAACACCTACTCCAACAAAAGGAAGTTTAGAAAATCCTGCAGACTTGGGTGAAACCCTTATTGTGAAAAAAATGGGTAAAGTATTTGAAATTACTGTTTTGGACTATTTAAGAGGTGATCAAGCCACGCAAAAGGTTTTAGGGGCAAATATGTTCAACGAGGAACCTGTGAAGGGATATGAATATCTTTTAGTGAAAGTTAGGGTTAAGTACACTGAAGGGGAAGGTTCGACATATGTAGGTTCTTTCAAAGCATATGTCGGGGGAGAAGGTTTTGATCAAAAAATAATTGTATGGCCTCAGGGAATGAAAGATTTAGATTTATTTAAAAAATTACTTCCTGGAGGACAAACAGATGGCTGGATGGCATTTATAGTTCCTAAGGGAAAGGAGGCTTTACTAGCATATGAGGTCCTTCTTGAGCCCGTAGGATTCATAAAAATCCCTGCCAATTAAATTTTTTATTTTGATATTGGTTGAGTAATCCATAGCAAAACTTTAGAGACAATATGAAGTATTAAAATGAGGTTCGTGAATGATAATCACATCATTCTGGAGGAATAGACCGAATCTAATTTTGTTACTCTGGTTTTATAACATTTCGGAGGTTTTGAATATGGGGAGAACTGCAGAATTAGTTTTAGGAGTTGTAGGAGGTATTTTTGGAATTCTTTCAGGGGTATTTGCGATATTCATTGGAGGTTTTGGTGCAGTGCTGGATATACATAGTGCTGAAACTGTAATAGAACTTGGATTTGGAGCCGTGGTCTTAGGTATTATTGGAATCATCGGTGGGGCAATAGTGAACAGGAATAATAAGGTGGCCAGTGGACTATTGTTGGTCAGCGGAATATTGGGATTTATAGCAATCTCCGTTTTTTGGGTAATACCAGGTGTATTATTAATTGTAGGTGGTGCTTTGGCTTTCAGGTCAAAATAGTTTTAGTGTTTTGCAAGGGTAATAAATATAAGGAAATTTAAATGTATTTAATGGTATGTTGAATAGTCAAAATACTCGGTCGAAACATATTCGCCGGCCGGGATTTGAACCCAGGGCAAGGGCTCGGCAAGCCTTCTGATTGCGGAATAGAGGAGCGAAATAGATTTTCTGTCGATTATAATGCCATAAAATCGGAATTTGAGAAATGGATTCATAAGCAAGTTAATGAAGAGACGGCAAGAGGATATATCCGATATTTGGATAAGTATCTGGGTTCTACCATAATTTGTTCAAGAGTGGATTTAGAAGATGTATTAGACGAGGTGAAGGCTGGATATAACCATTTTGTTAAAGGACTCAGAAATCTGATTAAATTCCTTGAGAAAAAGGGAGAGAT
Source organism: Candidatus Bathyarchaeota archaeon JdFR-04 (assembly GCA_002010925.1). GTDB lineage: Archaea > Thermoproteota > Bathyarchaeia > Bathyarchaeales > UBA233 > UBA233. Next base: position 2,090 of record MTLR01000161.1, on the reverse strand, counting down.
TCCGAGAAGTTTTGCAGAGGAGCTCAAAGAGTTACTTAAAGTTAGAAGAACAGGTACAGATACTTATGTACCTCCAGATGAAGTTGTAAAGCAAACTTTGGCTGAGATAGATCGAGAAGAATATGAAATCTTATTTAAATTGGTGGGTTATTCCGGGATTCGGGTAAGAGAGGCAAGGTATCTTCTGGAAACTTTTGATATGAAAAGACTCCACTTTGAAGATGGAATCGCTTACTATGATCTGGAATGGAATAGAGGAACGAAGAAGAGCTTTAAGGCTTTTATGCCTGCGGATTTCGGTAAAAAACTTAGAAGGGTTAAATTGACCGAATATGGGATTACAAATTACTTAGGAAAGAGAGGAGTCCGCCCTAAACATCTCAGAAACTGGCAAGCTAATAAGCTCGTTAGAGCGAGGATCCAAGAAAGCGTTATTAACTTTATCCAAGGACGCTCCCCGAATACGGTATTTGCTACTCACTATCTGGCGAAAGTAAACGAGGCTATTGCCGCTTATAAAGAGGTAGTAAAAGATTTAAGGGAGATATTAGAAGGATGATTTATGAGAAAGAAGATAGCCGAAGGAGTAACGATCGAAAATGGAGTATTAAAGATAAAAACTGGGGAAAAGCCTTATAAAGGATATTATTTTGATATGAAGAGGAAGTAGTGATGATCGAGGATAGTCATTTCTTTAGGATAGTAAGGTTGATTAGGAAATTAGAATTAAGGGTAGAACTAACAGAAGGGGAGGAGAAATTAAAGGAGGAGTTGGGGTTTTAAGATAGAAGATAAATTCTGAGCAATTCTGTTTTTTTACACTCTTTACTTAGTTTATTTTTAAGAATACGGGAGGAGAATAGAATTTGAAAATTTGAACTCTATAAATTATTACTTAATAAGTTGAAAAATTAGAATTTCGAGGAGAATACTTTATTTTGTTAAAGGAGTTATTTTTAGCGTTAAATTGACAGAATCGCTTTTGTTTACTCTTAGTTTCATTAAAACTTAACGGGAATCTTACTTTTCATAAGTCGACCGACGATGGGGAGAGATTTTATAATCGATAACTTTTTAATAATTTTTTAAAAGAAATTGCTTAACTTATAAAGGTTATATTCAAATAATCATATATTCAGATTTCATCCGTTGCAAGTAATATTTACGGTCGTTCATATTTATTTGGCTTAATTATAATTTAAAGTTTTCAACCGAAAAATTTATATAGAAGCAAAAATAGTTCTAAAATTAATACTGAGGAGATGGCTTCAGTAGCCAGTTTTAGGTTAGATGAAAGAACACGGGAACTCCTCGACAGAATGGATTCGGAGGGGTTCTCGAAATCGAAGGTTATACGGAGAGCACTACAATTCTACAGCGAGTTCTATTTTGATGAAGAGACGTGGGAGTTATTAGATAGGCTTTCTTGGAAGACAAAGCTACCACGAAAGGCGATTTTGGTTATGAGTTTGAAAATGTTAGAGGAGGTTTTGAAGTTAGGGAGGTAATGCTATGAGAAACGAGACTTTGATTAAAATTTGCGAAAATATAGCAAAACAAGCAAACGAATACGCAAAGAAAAGGGATTTTCTAAGGGCTAAGGTTTACAGCGGTATAGTTTTAGACTTTCTCAAACTTGCAAACGCCACTCCAAGCGATTTCAAGCGGATATCTAGCTTACTTCCGGATCTCGAAGAGGAGATTTCAGCAAGTAAACTCTCGGTAGGAGCTTATCGAGAGGGAAGATGGGAGGTTTGGTGATGGAGGAAAATAGGCTAACGGTAGGAAGATGGAATCATAGAAAGGGGAAGTGGGAGACTACGCCAACTTCACCGACCGCCGGACTCCTAAAGGAAGGAAAGAAGAAGATAAACTTGGGTTAAACTTCCACCGTAAACCCACTTCTCGCTTGAGGTTTCTCTCAAGGTTAGGGGGGAGTATGGATGAGGAAAAATCTCCACCAGGGGGTGTATAAGAAATGGCGAATTTAATACCTTTAATTGAGGAGATAGATAGGTTCAAAGCAGGATTTTCCGAACTTGTAAGGCGATACTCCAACGAGTTAAGGGCAGAGTTGGAGAGGGAGATTC
>MTLR01000180.1 GCA_002010925.1 Candidatus Bathyarchaeota archaeon JdFR-04 | reverse complement strand
GCATAAAGAAGAGTTAAAGGAATATTTCCGCGTGATAATTAGTGCAGAAAGACTTGTCATAAAGGAGAGGAAACGTTAGCTTTTTTGAGAAGTTTTTTCCTTAAGCCTCCTTTTCCGTTCTTTCTCTAGGTTCTCCTGAACTTTGAAGATGTAGTTCCTAGCGGTCCACGTCGCTCTATAAGCTTCTTCCCACCCCTTGTTTTTTAAGTGTTTTCTGGCTTCTTTCAACGCTTTCTTGGCTTCCATTAATGCTTGTTCATTTTCAATATCCTTTTTTGGGTTCAGTCCAGTTTTCCATGAAAGCTTAATGCCTGGATTTTTCTGCGTTAACGAGAAAAGCAGCAAGGCATATTCTAGTTCAGAGGATGTGTCCCAGACTCCGTGTTCTAATTCTTTCTCGCTTCTGGAGGATACTTTGATGGATTTATCTAAATACTTCAGCGCTGAATTTATGGCGTTTGAGATTTTTTCTTCATACATTTTTTCCACTTGGAAGATTGACGTTAATTCTGTAAAGTCGAGGGAAATATTACTATTATATTATGATTTATTTGTTTTTGTCGGGGCAGAATAGTTAAAGCTAATGTATTGTATAGTAATATGTTGAAGCGATGTTGGAGTTTCGACAGATGCAGCGAAGAAGACGGCTTGTTTTTCCCTTCTCTGCTATTGTGGGGATGGAGAAGCTTAAGTTAGCCATGTTAATAAACGCCATAGACCCAAAAATAGGTGGCTTGCTTATTCGCGGGCCCAAGGGCTCTGGCAAAACCACAATAGTTCGTGCCTTAGCTGATATTTTGCCGAAAATAAAGGTAGTGAAGGGCTGTCCGTTTAATTGCCATCCCGAAGATCTGTCTAACATGTGTTCAAAGTGCAGCGAACGCTATAGACAAACCGGTAGGCTCCCAATGGAAGAAAAAGAGATGGTTGTTGTAGACTTACCTTTAGGCGCCACCGAAGATCGCGTCGTTGGAAGTTTGGATGTTGAGAAAGCCATTAAGCATGGAATAGAGGCGTTAGAACCTGGAATATTAGCTGATGCAAACCAGAACATCCTCTACGTGGATGAGATAAATCTACTGCCTGACCATATTGCGGATGACTTACTCGACGCTGCGGCTACGGGATGGAATGTTGTGGAGCGGGAAGGTATATCCGTGAGTCATCCAGCCCGCTTTATATTCATCGGAACTATGAATCCTGAAGAAGGTGAACTTCGCCCTCAACTTCTGGATCGCTTTCCCCTTTCGGTAACTGTGAGGAGGATGGCGTCAGTTAAAGACCGAATGGAAGTGGTAAAGCGGAATATGGAGTTTGAAGATAACCCCGAAGGTTTTTACGAGAAATATCGGCCCATGCAAGAGGAACTTAAAAATCGAATAATCCAAGCTAGGAAAGTTCTTCCAAAGGTTAGGATAAATGAAGGGCTTATTCAAGCTGTATGTGAATCATGTCTAGAACTAAAGGTGGACGGGTTACGTCCAGACATAGTTATAACACGAGCCGCTCGGGCCATAGCCGCGTTGAATAACCGAACAGAAGTAACCACTGATGACATCTTAGCCGCGGCGGAGCTGGCCCTAAGCCATCGAACGAGAGAAGGTGGGTTCCTTGAACCAGCTACACCCGATGAAATAGTCAAAACCTTTTGGGCAAAAGTGAAAGAAGTTCTAAAAGTGCAAGCTAAAAAATACGGGAAAGAGAAGGACCTTGACAAAACAAAGAGCCTCGGGAAAGGCAAAAGCATGGTTTTCATAACGGGCAAAGCGACAAGAAAGGAAGAGGAAAAATCGAAAAAGGGCATGGCGAAATTTAGGGAGAGGATTTTCCGCTTAGCTTACAGGCTTGACCGATTGCTAAGATTACCCACAATTGTCTTTGGAAAGAAAGCGCGAAGAGTTAGAAAAGATGCTACCACGATTGAGGGAAGCGTAGTCAAAAGCCGAGTTCCTCTTGAAGCTCAGTTTACTAAAAAAGAAAAGCTTGAAAAGGGCAAAGTGAAGGGGCATCCTTTTTGGACAGGGAAGCTGGGGGCTCCTCAACCTTCCATGGGTATATCTCTCTTTAACAGAGTGAAAGATGGATTATTAACGCCCTTTAAAGGCTTTAAGGGTTCTTTTAAGCCAAAAAAGATTAAATCCAGACGTCTAGCGGTTCATGCTGGGAAAAGAGCCGAAGCGTTCACAACGCTTAATAGGGGGAAACCTTATGGCTGGCGGTTTCCTCGAGGAAAACCTCGCGATGTCCATTTACCCGCTACCATCAGAGCTGCAGCTAGAAAACAGAAAAACCGAGAAAAGCCTGCAAGAATAGCTCTTCAAATAACGCTCAAAGACATAAGGGAGAAGATGAGACTTTACAAGGCTCCCTTAACCCTTGTTTTCGTCGTTGATTTGAGTGGCTCCATGCTCTTCAAAATAGAGCCTGTTAAAGAAGCCCTATTGAGGCTTCATAGGGATGCCTATCGCTACCGAGATCGTATTGGAATAGTAGCCTTAAAAGATACGGGGGCAGTGGTTGTGCAACACCCAACGAGAAACTTAGCCTTAGTAGCTAATCGCCTTATCAATTTGCGGATAAGCGGCTTCACGCCACTAGCGGCGGGAATGCTAAAGGCTTGGGAAGTGCTTAAAGAAGCCAAACGGCGAGACCCGTCTACTATACCGGTGATGGCAATAATTACCGATGGAAACGCCAACGTTCCACTTAGAAGGAGTTTAGAAACAGGTGAGATTCGCCGAATAGAGGAAGCAGAAATAATTGTTAGAAAATACGAGGATGTAGCTGTCCACGACGTTTTCTCTGTGGCGAAAATGATTAGCCGGGAAGGAATTAACACCATAGTGGTTAATACTAATCCTCACATGCTTGGTAAGGAAACTTATGGAAAACTGGTAACCGAAGCACTTGCAAAAATGACCGGGGGAAGCCACCATTTCGTTGGTAGAGCTTTCACTCCTGAAGAGTTAATAGAAAATGTTACGGAGAGAATAGCCGAAGACCAGCGGAGAATCGCCTATGAATCCTCCCGAATACCAGCATCCAAGCATTGGATCCAACCCGATTAGCTTCCTTCCGAACACTAGCCAGAAGTGGTCGCATGCAAAGAGATAAGAGGAGTAAAAAACTTGTTCTTGTCGCTCACTGTATCCTGAACCAGAACTCCAAAGTTTTAGGGCTAGCTCAACACTCAAGCATGATATTCGAGCTCGTCAACCTACTAAAGGAGAAAGATTACGGCATAGTCCAAATGTCTTGCCCAGAACTTACCTTTGCTGGTTTACTCCGATGGAGCCAAACCCAAGAACAATATGACACCCCCATGTTTAGGCAACACTGTCGAAAAATAGCGATTCAACTAGTCGACCAAGTAATTGGATACGTGAAAAACGGAATAAAAGTTTCAGCAATCATAGGTATCGAAGGAAGCCCTTCGTGCGGAGTAACCCGCACCTATATGGGCTATAAAGGCGGGAATATTGAAAAAGCTAGGCGATCCCGGAAAAAGCTGGCGGAAAAACCTGGAATATTTATTGAAGAGCTTGTTTCTGAACTGGAGAAACGGGGCTTATCTATATCCTTATACGGTTTGGATGAAACCCGGATAAAACAGAGCATTAAGGAAATAGCCTTAATCCTCGAAAGTTAGATTGGAGGTTTGGTACGTCGCTTTTTTATGTCTGAAAGCCTCATCCACCGCTCGAACTCCTTAGAAGGCGGGTACTCAATGTATAACCGCTTTCTGTTAGCTTCGAGAAACCTTTCCCTCTTACCTAAAAACTCGGCAGCAGTCAAAACCATGTGTTTAGTCTTCTCAGCAACTTCAAAAACCCCTCTGACTTTCTTCCGCCACTCTAAGTCCCTTAATAAATGATGTTCTAGGATTATTGTTGGTGATCTTGACGCTATAATCTCTAGATTCCTAATAGCCTGCCTAGCTTCCTCTCGTTTCACACGAAATCCGGCCAAATAAAGTGGCGGTCCACCGATCATAAGCAATTGGGGCTTTTCCTCC